>NZ_LSHM01000070.1:0-213253 GCF_001557175.1 Blastomonas sp. CCH9-A1 | reverse complement strand
CAAGGGGGTCCCTTTTGCGCGCCGATAGGGGGTCCCGATTGAACGCCGATTGACAATGCACGCCCCCGCCAAAGACCATGTGCTTGCGCTGAAAATCGGTGCGCATGATGTTGAACCGCTGCGGATCGCTGAACAGCGTCGGATCGCGCAACGCGCCGAGCAGGCTGGCGGAGATGATCGAGTTGGCAGGGATGACCATATCGCCCAGTTCGACATCCTCCACCAGAAAGCGTGGGCAGGTGCCAACGGACGGCTCGTAGCGCAGCACCTCATTCACGGCCCCCCCGACGAGCGAACGGTCCGCTAGCAAGGCTTGCCATTGGCTGGGGTGAGACAACAACAGCGACACCGCGTTCGTGATGGTCATCCGGGTAGTTTCAGCCGACGCAAGCATCAGATCGATCAGCTGCACATAAACTTCAGCCGGGGTGAGCTCGGGGTCAATTTTTTCCACGGATTCCAGATATCGCCCTAGAAACTCGCTCTGCCCGACGGTGCGCTGTTTCTCGAGCAGTCGCTCGACATATTCGAGTAATGTCTGCGCCGCTCCATCGATATCGGGCAACTGCTCCAGCGGAAAGAGGGTGAGCCCGACAGCTGCCTGTCTCGCCAGTCCGACGAAATAATCGACCTCGTCCTTCGGTATGCCGATAATGCTGCACAGAAGACGCGGCGGGAATGTCTTGGCGAAATCCGTAGCGACGTTCATTCCGCCCTGTGCAAGATAGGGCTTCAGATAATTGCGGACGAACACCCTGATCTGCGGCTGCATGCTCTTGATAACAGGCATCGTGAGTGATCCGGCCAGCGGTTTGCGTCGCCGCCGATGCGGCGGCCCGTCGACTGTCGGCATGCCGTTGAGAAAGAGATTCTGGAGCGGGCCGACCGGCACCCCGCGCCACATCAGCAGCTGGGTGTAGAACTGGCGCGTGCTCGCATGGGTGAGAAGCTTCGAGCACAGGTCATGCGAAAAAACCGTGTAGACGCCAATCTCCCGATCCGCGGCCTTCACCGAACGGCGCCAGACTTCGGTATGGCGGCGCATCTCGGCGATGTATTCGTGAGGATGCGCGTCCAGTTCGGCCTCGGAGACGTCGAAGACACAGGCTTTGGCATCGGCCATCTGGGACCGCTCGACCGGATCGTCGATAACCGCATCTGGAGCCATCTGGTTCATTTCGGAACTCCCGTGAGATAGGTTATTTTGTAGCCATACGGCGCATCGGTGACCCCAGCGGTCCATTCGAAGTCCTCGGAACCCAGTTTCGCGGCCATGTCTTTCAGCTCTTCAACAGTGTAGGTCCGAAACGCCGAAACGACCCCGTCCCACAGCACGAAGAAGGGAACGGCTGGGATCACGTAGGTGAAGAACAGACGCCTGAGATCGAACGGCCGGATGAAGGGCGTCATCAGCCAGGTGCCGATCGGCGACAGCAGCATCGGGACGAAGCCAAGCAAAGAACGCCGCGAGATTTCGAATATCGCGATCCCCTGCCGACTTTCAGCCGCATCTGCCAGGATCTGCTGTGCAACATCCGGCCGGAAATGGTGGAACGCGGAGAACATCGTTCGGATACCCTTCAGTCTGGCGGGAACAGCGGTCGCATCCACGCTTGCGCGCTCGAAGCTGATCGATCCCGGTCTTTCGCGGCAAATCTCCGACAAGGCCGCTACATTCGGGTACTTGTCCGTATAGATGATCGCCATGTTGGGCGGACCTGACTGGCAAATGTCGCGTTGCATCGCCGCCAGCAGCCCGCCACCTCCCGAACAAAGGTCGACGATTTGCGGAGTGCCAGCTTTCTCGACCGCAGCCGTAAGCACGTCGATCATGGGACGGTGCAGCTTCATCCGGATGGTCGAATGTCGCAGAAAATCTGTCATGTAGTCACGAATTCGCGATGGAAACCACGGAAAGTCCTCGAATTCGAACAAGTGCATGCGGGGAATGAATGCGGTCATTTCAGAATCCTCTTCGTGGCTCGATGGGGTGGTGCTCTTTGTTGCCCTTGTTCTCGATACGACCGCTGCCGGTGGCACGAAGGCAGATTTGCCCCCCGGCCATGATCTGCCCGTGGATGAAGGCGACGTTGGTTCCCATCCGGGTAATGGTCCCGGTCCCGATCACGGGACTTTCGCGAGCCTCGGCAAGGAACTCGAGCGTGATCGAAAGCAGACTTGCCGAGGTGCCCCAGCCCGCCGCCGTCTGGATTGTGGCGGTCGAAAGATCCGCGCCTGCCGCTGCCAAGGCGCGGTCCTTGGCGGTCTGATCGTGATCGAAGAAACCATCCGGCACGCCGAAATATATGCTCAGGCCGACCGGGTCCTCCGTCACCTCCATCACTTGAGGATTGAGCCAAATCGGCGGGCTGTTACAGTGAGGGCCGGACGAGGTTGCCATTGGACTATAACCCTCCTCACGTCACAGTGCCCAACCGCCCGGTTCAAGGAACGGCAGGGCGAAGGCAAATTTGCCGAGCATTTCAAGCGTGTCGTCGGCGCTGAACGGGTGGAAGGGACCGGCACGAACGTCACGCTGCATGCGCTCGAGCGGAAACTTCTTGAAATATGACTGCCCGCCGACGATGCCCATCGCGTGATCGACGACCTGAGGTGCGCCGGTAACGCAAACATGCTTGGCAATCGCGGTATCCGTGATCGTCAGCGGGGTGATGAGGGCTTCGATCGGATAGCGTTTGGCCACATCTTCCCGAATAGCGGTCATCGTCGCGTTCAGTATGTCGGCCTGCGCAACGCGGATTTGGGTGGTCGGCTTGTGGCTCATCGGATGGGTCCCGGGCAGTCTGCTACGTCCGCCAACCGTCCGCACCGCCAGATCGCGCGCAGCAGTGCCGATGCCGGCGTAAACCGCCGCAAAGCCGATGAAGCTCCACGCCAGGAAAGAGAGCCAGATCTGCGACAGATCGAGCACACCGTAACCGTAGACATAGAGCACGCTTGTATCGGGAATATATGCGTCGTTGAGCAGCACCCCTTGCGAATGGCTTCCGCGCATCCCCATCGTGTCCCAGTCGCCCTTGAAGCTGACGCCTTTCTGATCGGGTTCGAACAGGAAGTAGATCGATCGCTTGCTTCCGTCGGCAAGCGTTTCACACGCGGTGCCCTGGATAAGATCGAGCGCGCTGCTCCCGGTGCAGAAGCTCCGGTTGGCGTTTACACGGTATCCGCCATCGACCCGTTCGGCGGTCGCATTGGGGAACATTACCGCATTCCAGCTTCCTGATTCCGAGAGCGCCCCGCCCAGCAGCAGCCGTCCCGAAACGATGCGGTCGATCCAGTCTTTCCAGACGCCGTCAGGTTCAAGCCGAGCCATATGGGCCAGCTGCCCGCTGAGCGCGAAGTGCATGTTGAAGATCAACGCGGTAGAGGGGCAGCCCGACGCGAGAATTCGCAATACCTGCGTAACATCGAGCATCGATGCGTCACGTCCGCCAAAACGGCTGGGGAAGGCCATCGAATGCAGATCGCTGTTCTTGAACAGCTCGACATTTTCTGTCGGGAAATTGCCTTCCGCATCCAGCGTCTCTGCCCTGGTCGCGAACGCTTTCGACATCTCCTCGGCGATCGATACGAGCGAACGCAGTTCGGGTGCGGGGGTCAATGCATCCACAGACGCATCTTCACCACCGACTGCCTTGTCAGCGATGGCAGTGGGATCAAGTACGAATTCCATGCTCTTTCTCCTCAGAAACTGGTTTTTTCTCTTTCATCGGCTCGCCAAAGCGCCCGAAGCAGCAAGCCGGTCCAGCCGGGGGTCCATCACGGCCCGCCAAAGCATCGGGACAGCTGCGATCGACAGCATCGTCAGATAACCAGCAGGCAATTGGGGGGCCGCGTCTATCTGGCGGAGCTGCGGAAAGGCGCGCTGAGGGTTTGCATGATGATCGGCATGCAGTCCCAAATTGAAGGCAAGCGAATTGGACAGCAGGCTGTTCGTGTTCCATGAATGCTGCGGCGACACGGGCTCGTAACCGCTGCCCAGCTTCATGCGCGTCAGGCCGTAGTGCTCGATATAGTTGGTGGACTCCAGGAAGACGATTGCCATCGCCGACTGGACCAGCATGACCAACAGGCCGGGCCACCCGAACTGGAAGGCCACGGCGGCCAACAAGCTTGCCTGAACGGCGGCGTACCAGGCCACCCGGTTTGCGCGCCTGATGCGGCCCGAAGCGGACCGGCGCAGTCTTTCCTCGATGCGGTATGCGCTGCGCAGCTGGCCAGCGATCGAGCGCGGAATGAATGTCCACAACCCTTCGCCGCGGCGCGCCGTAGCCGGATCATCGGGCGTTGCAACCAGCAGGTGATGTCCGTGGATATGCTCAATGCGGAAGTGCATGTAGATGACCAGGGCAAGTAGATAGAGGCCCACTGTGCGCGACAGCCTGTCCTTGCGATGTATCAGCTCGTGCGCAGCCGGGATCCCAATCCCGCCAGTGAGCGTGCCGAGTGACAGCGCGATTCCCACCCATTCCCAAAGCGCGTAATCGCGGACGGTCGTGAGGTGCAGAACCCAGACGATCACGATCGATTGTGCGACCGCATAGACGATCAGTAGGCTTGCGCTCCACTTCGACGCCGACACCTCGTCTGTCGAGGAACCGCTAATCCTGCCCCAGGGCAGGGCGTCGAAAACCGGGTAGAGCGTGCCGCCAAGCACGATGCTCGACCATCCCCACAGTCCTCCTTGCGCGGCACCAAAGGCGACCACTGCGATATAGACGAGGGCGGCGCCGAAACGGATATCTGAGCTTCGCATGGCCAGTTCTCACGCGCTTTGCTGCAACGCAGCTTCTGACGCAGCGGACGGTTTCGTGGTGGTGGCAGAGCGGCCTGAGACCCGGTTTCGAATCTTGTGCAGGGTGCGCGCTTGCGCGAAGAGACGACGGGCACGTTCACGCAGATAAGTTTGCGCATCACCCGTGCGGATATCGTAGTAGATCACGAAATCGTGCAGGTCTTCGCGACCGAGCATATGAAGCGGTTCGTGGTCCACCGGGATCGCGCCCGCTTCGACGAAATGTCGCAAAGTTTGATAGCGGGTGATCCCGACAACCAGATCACCCCCGGTTTCAAGCGCCTGAACCGCGGCGTGATACAGAATGAGTGCCAGCCCGATCCCGCCGCGCAGTTCCGGCGCCAGAATGATATTGTTCAGTTCGATCATCTGCGTGCCGCTTTGCAAATCACCGCCCGGCACAAGGCTGTGAAACAGCGATCGATCGTCTTCCACCGGTGTAAGTGAACAGGAGCCGACGACCTCATCGCAGTATGTGAGGACATAGCACCTGGTTCCATTCCTTGGCATGAAGGTGCCGGAATGATCGTTGAGAAAGCCAAGCGGCCCATAGGTCTCGCAAACCAGATCAAGATAACATTCAAGTTGCGAGGGCGATGCAACTTCAAAGCGGTAATTGCCAGCGTCGCATGATTCGATAGTACGAACATCGTCTGGGCGTCGAAATCCTTGTTCGCGCATATCGGTTCTCCCGTGGGCAAAAAGGCTGTTCTATTCGGCAGCGATGGCGCATTCTGCGCCGACACTGGCTGGATTTCGCTGTTCCGGATCGTAGGGGTAGTTCATGCAGTCGGTAAACATTTGCGCGTAGCTGATGATTGTCATCGCACGCCCCTGAATAACCGCTTCGAGATCGTCTGAAGTCTTTATGAGCTCGTTCACTGCATATTTGGTTTCTTCGAGATGCTTGGCATCGAAACCGCTGTGACTGCGCATGAAGGTGAGGGATTCGGTCCGATACCCGTAATCGGACACCAGGACATCAGCCATGCTGCCAGCGATCGAGGCGCCCAGTCCCTCGGTGATCGATGCAACCCCCAGGATCCCTGCCGGATTGCCATACGTAGCCATGAAGTAGTTCTGGCAAACGAGCGTCCATGCCCCGTGATGCGGCTGCCCGGCGAGAACCTCTTCGGGGTCATGGCCCAAGTTCCGCAAATCCTTGATGCAGAACAGGTCGTGATTATTCTCTTCATCGGTTTGTGTGATGAACCAGTCGCGAAGCCCGCGACGATCGTCTTCACAACGCGCTGCAGCGAGCGCGAGCATCCGCGAAGTGTGGCGGACCATATGATAGGTTTCACGCAGATAAGCTGCATATTCGCCGCGGGTCAGGTTGCCGCCCATGATATGCGGAATCATCTTGTGATTACCCAAATGCTCCGCGTAAAGCTGTGCGGTAGCGTTGACAACACTTTCATATTGTGACATATTATTTTTCCAATCTGAAAATTATGCTTCAAACGATCTGTATGCCGACGATGGTACGGATCGAGGGAGGACGGACTACTGTAGAAAACTACAATGTCTGAAATTTCGTGCTTTCGATTAATTTCAGCGTTGCACTTCGACCTGCAGACGTAGCATTTGGTTTTGGGAGGAACCAAGATGGAACGGCTGAATGCTATATTCGAACCAGTCGATACCAATCGTGCCTTCGACTCGATGAAGGAGGATTTGGCGCAGGTTCTGGACAACGCGTGCAATGCTTTTGGCTTCGAGCACTATTGCCTCAAAGCAAGTCTGACTTTGCGCGATGGCGAGCGAAAGCTACTCAAATTAACCGACTATCCAACGGCTTGGCTGGAACGATATCTTGAGGCGGGATATGCGCTGGTGGATCCAGCCGCACAGCATGCGATAGATCACGTTGCGGCCGCGCCGCTTGATCTTCTGATTGCTGAAGACGAGCAGACGGAACTGAAGAAGCAGTTCATGGAGGATGCGAGAGATGTTGGGATATGCACCGGCATTACCATGCCTCTTCGATCCCCGTATTTGTCCGGATTCCTAAATTTCAACTATAAGAACGGTGTCAAAAACCACGCATTCATTGATCTCGCAGGCACTTTCTCAACACGATTATCCGAAGCGATGGGACGGATCTGTGCGAGCCAACACGAAACAGGGGGATATCATTCCCTTACCCTCAGGGAAAAGCATGTGCTGTACTGGGGATTGAACGGAAAGACCGCCTGGGAGACATCGATAATTTTGGGCATTTCCCAGCGCACGGTCATCGCCCATATGGTGAACAGCATGACCAAGCTGCAGTGCAGCAACAAGTTTCAGATGCTGTCGCGGATTGCTCCCTTTATCGACAGCGACCCGACTTTGGATGACTTTAGGATCGAGCTTTAGATACACCCACAGCGCTGATGGCTAAACCGGATCGAGATGTTGCATTTCAGCTCTGACACCAATGCCTTTCTTCAGCGGTTGGCGAACCACAACGATCGCGGCTGGTTTGAAGCCAACCGGGCGGATTACGAGCGCGCCATCAAGGAACCGGCAGAATTGTTCGCCATGACGATGTCTGCCGCGCTGGAGGCTGAAACCGGTCGCTACCACAACCCGAAGATCTTCCGGATATTCCGTGACATCCGGTTTTCCAAGGACAAACGACCGTATAACACGCATGTTCGGATTTCTTTTACTTCCGGGCAGGGTGCAACCGCCCCCGGCTATTTCTTCAGCCTTGAGCATGATCACTTGATGCTTGGCGCCGGCGTGTTCGGTTACAAAAAGACGGATCTGGAGAGGTTTCGCAACCTGATCCACGGCGAAAAAGGTGTCGAACTGCAGAAGATTACGGCCTCTTTGAGTGGCATGGGCATGCGCATGAGTGACCCTGAGCTCCGGCGTGTGCCTGCGCCTTTCTCGGCGGATCACCCCCGGGCTGAGCTTCTTTGTCGCAAAGGCCTTACCGTTTGGATTGACGATCTGGATTGCCGCATTGCCTATGGACATGATGCGATAGAGCGGTGTCTTACCGAATTCAGGAAGATGATGCCGTTGCATGACTGGATGTCAAATTTATCGCGCGAAACATAGCCAACGCCGCCGTCCATCCAAAACCGGGCTGCTACAAGGTGACAAACGCCGTATCGGTGGATCGCTTGGCATGCACGCCGGGAATCTCACATTGGGTTTGGTCGCGGTGGCTGGCACGGGCGTTGCGCTGGCCTTGATCTACCGAATTATCAAAGCCTCGCGATCTTCTTCACAAGCAGCAGGAGAGAGTTGGAAGCGCTATCCGACACAGCTGGCTGGATCAAAGCGTCCGGTTTGGGTGAGCACCACGCTGCTGCCACGCGACCACTCATGCGAAGCTACAAGATGCAAGCCATTGCAGCGGAAATCACCGCCAATGCGCGCAAACCCTAGACGACCTAAACTCTTGGAAAAATGGACTTTTCACACTCTAGGCTACGCTCAAATTCGACGATACCTAAAGTACCACACCTCGTGCCCCTGAGCGCGGGCCTTGGCCTCGTAGCGCGTCTCGGGCCATCCGCCGGGGCGGGTGAGGAAATCCTTCGGCCGCTCGCATAGCCAGTCAAACGCGGGATGGTCGTTCATCACCATCATCGCATGCGCGACATAGATGGGGTGATCGGTGCCGAAGCGGAACTCGCCGCCGGGTTTCAGCTTGGCGGCGATCAGGTCGACCGGGCCCTTGTTCATCATCCGGCGCTTGGCGTGGCGCGCCTTGGGCCAGGGATCGGGGTGCAGCAGATAGACGAAGCTCAGCGCGCCGTCGGGCACGCGCTCGAGCACGTCGATGGCATTGCCCATGTGCAGCCGGACGTTGAACAGATGCTGCTCGCGCACATGCTGCAACGCGCCGACCACGCCGTTGAGGAACGGCTCGGCGCCGATGAAACCGTGATCGGGAAGCATGTCGGCACGATAGGCCATATGCTCGCCCGCGCCGAAACCGATCTCGAAATGCAGCGGACGATCGTCGCCGAACAGGCGGCGCGAGGTGATCTCGCCCTCTTCCGGCACGCTGATCTGCGGCAGCAGCTTCTCGACCAGCTCGGCCTGGCCCAGGCGCAGCTTGTGGTTCTGCTGACGGCCATAAAGCCGCCGCACCGATACGGGGTCTCCGGGTTTGTACGCGGTCATGGCCAACGCGCCTAGCAAAGCCGGGCCGCGATGCAAGCAGTAGCTGGGCCATTGAAGCAATCTATCGGGCGCTATCGACGGGTTGAATGGCAAGCGGCTTGTCTGGCGCACAGCTCTTATTTACAGTGATGTCAATGACAGACGCTTCTGCCCCCGTTTCGCCCGCCCGTTCCGCTGCTGCCGATGGTGCAGAGCCGATCTGGAAGACGCATTACAACCATCCCTGCGCCTGGGATCAGACCTTTGCGCCGCTATCGCTTCCGCAGATGTTCTTCGCATCGGCTGAGCGCAAGGGATCGGCGCCGCTGCTCGATTTCATGGGCCGCAAATACGGCTATGACGAGGTCGCCCGGGGCGTTGCGCGCGTCGCCAAGGGCCTGCAGGCGCTGGGCATCGGCAAGGGGGACCGGGTCGGGCTGTTCCTGCCCAACGTGCCGCATTATGTCGCTGCCTATTATGGCGCGATGGCGGCCGGGGCGACCGTGGTCAATTTCTCGCCGCTCTACACCGTCGACGAGCTGGCGCATCAGGTCGAGGACAGCGGCGCGACGATCCTGTTCACGCTGTCGGCCACCGCCCTGCTGCCGACCGCGCTCAAGGTGCTCGACAAGTCGGGCCTGGAGCGACTGGTGGTGGGATCGGTCGCCGGAGGGCTCTCGCCGGTCAAGTCGCTGCTGTTCCGGCTGCTCAAGGGCAAGGAAACCAGCGCGCTCCCGAACGATCCGCGGATCACGCGCTTTTCGAAGCTGATCGCCAATGACGGCGCCTACACCAAGGTGCCGATCGATGCGGAGCGCGACATCGCGCTGTTCCAATATACCGGCGGCACCACCGGCACGCCCAAGGGCGCGATGCTGAGCCACCAGAACCTGTCGGCCAATGCGCGCCAGGTCAACGCGATCGATCCGCGCAACGACAGCGAGCACGACCGCATTCTGGGCGTGCTGCCCTTCTTCCATGTCTTCGCCAACACCTGCGTGCTCAACCGCACCGTGCTCAATGGCGGCGAGATCGTGATGCTGCCGCGCTTCGAGGCGGCGGCGGCGCTGAAGGCGATCACGCGCACCCAGGTGACCGCGCTCCCCGGCGTGCCGACCATGTACCAGGCTTTGCTCGACAACCCAGAGATCGCCAACACTCGGTTCGCAAGCTTGCGCGCCTGCATTTCCGGCGGCGCGCCCCTCGCCGCCGAGGTCAAGGCGCGGTTCGAGGAGGTCACGGGAGCCAATGTCGTCGAAGGCTATGGCCTGACCGAGAGCAGCGGCGTCGTCTCGACCAATCCCTATGAGGGGCTGAACAAGCCCGGCACGATCGGCCAGCCCCTGCCCGGCACGCTGGTGCGTCTGGTCGACAAGGAAGACCCGAGCAAGGACGTGGCCCCGGGCGAGCCGGGCGAGATCATCTTTGCCGGCCCCCAGGTGATGCGCGGCTACTGGAACCGCCCCGATGCCGATGCCGAGGTGTTCATCGGCGGGTTCCTGCGCACCGGCGACGTCGGCCAGATCGACGAAGACGGCTATATCCGCATCGTCGACCGCATCAAGGACATGATCGCGGTGGGCGGCTTCAAGGTCTTCCCCAGCCAGATCGAGGAAATCCTCTATCGCCACCCCGCGGTGAAGGAGGCTTTGGTGATCGGCGTGCCCGATCCCTATCGCGGCGAGAGCCCCAAGGCGTTCGTCGCGCTGCAGGAGGACGCCGAAGCCGACGGCGCTGCACTGATGGCCTGGCTCAACCCGCAACTGGGCAAGCACGAACGCGTGATCGCGGTCGATATCCGCGACTCGCTGCCCAAGACCCTGATCGGCAAGCTCGACCGCAAGGAACTGCGGAAGGCCGAGGGAATCACCGCCTGAAGCATGCGGTTAACGCCCCTTGCCAAGCTGTCACATCGATGACACACTCCCCTTGAATGCAGGGCCCTGCAAATGGGGGATGGGCCTGCATTGGCAAGGCAGGGGAACGCATATGCCCAATGCACTCGATAAGCGGTTCGAGGCCGCACGCTTCAATGCCGATATCGTCAAGCCGGTCGCACCCGAAAGCGTGTGGGAAAAGCGGATCAGCAACCAGGTCGCCTATGCGCTGCTGATGTATACCGGCCTGCAGATTTTCGTGGTGATGCAGGCGATCCGGGGCGAAGGCGCGTCGATCCTGCCGTATATGGGCCTGGTGGCGCTGGTCGGGATCGTCATCCCGCTGTGCCGCCGCATGGAAAAGCGCTGGCAGCGGCTGGCGCGCAGCGGCGCTTCCGAGGACGCCCTGCTTTCTGCCTATCGCGGCGATCGCCTGGGCATCTGGCTGTTCGCCATCGGCTTTCCCTTCGGTTTCGTTGCTCTTTTCAAGGGCCTGCAGTCGCTGATCTGACGCGGCGGGCTCGATTGACCCTGGCCTGCCCGCGCCCTACATCGCGCTGATGCAGACCCCCGATCAAGCCAGAGACCTGGCGCAAGACCTTGTTTCCCGCGCCATGGCCGCTGGTGCGACAGCCGCCGATGCGGTGTTCGCCTGCGATGCTTCCACTGATGTGCAGATGCGGCTCGGCGCGCTCGAGGACGTTCAGCGCTCCGAAAGCGCCTCTATCGGCCTGCGTGTGTTTCACGGGAAACAGTCGGCAAGCGTCTCGGGTGCGGACGTCAGCCCCCAGGGGCTTGCGACGCTGGCCGAGCGCGCGGTGGCGATGGCGCGGCTCGCGCCCGAAGATGCCTATGCGGGCCTTGCCCCCGAAGAGCGGCTGATGCGTGGGCCCTTGCCCGATCTCGAACTCGACGATGGCGGCGATCCCGACCCGGCGCTCTTGCGCGAACTCGCGCTCGCCTGCGAGGATGCCGCGCGCGCGGTGCCCGGCGTGACCAACAGCGAGGGCGGCTCGGCCAGCGCGGTGCGCTCGGTGATGGCACTCGCCACCAGCCACGGCTTTTGCGGCAGCTATGGTGGCAGCCGCTATGGCGTTGCCGCGAGTGTGCTCGCCGCGCGCGACGGGCAGATGGAGCGCGACTCCGCCTCGCACAGCACGCGCTTCCTCGCCGATCTCGAATCGGCCGAAGATATAGGCCGCCGCGCCGGCGAACGCGCGGTGGAACGGCTGGGCACGGGAAAGATCGAGAGCGGACCGATGCCGGTCGTCTATGATCGCCGCGCGGGCGGATCGCTGCTCGGGCCATTGCTCGGCGCGATCTCTGGCAGCGCGATCGCGCGCAAGACCAGCTTCCTGCTCGATCGGCGCGGCCAGCCTGTGTTCGATTCGAGCGTGTCGATCATCGACGACCCGCACCGGCGGCGCGGCCAGCGTTCGCGCGCCTTCGATGGCGAGGGCCTGCCCACCGCGCCCTGGCGGATCATCGACCAGGGCGTGCTGAGCGGCTGGATGATGGACAGCGCATCGGCCCGCCAGCTGGGCGAAGCGCCTACCGGCCATGCGGCGCGCGGGGTCAGCGGCGCGCCTTCGACGGGCTCCAGCAACGTGCACATGGAAGCCGGGACGCAAAGCCCCGAGGCGCTGATGGCGGACATCAAGCTCGGCCTTTATGTCACCCAGCTGATCGGCATGGGCGTCAATGGCGTCACCGGCGATTACAGCCGCGGCGCGACGGGTTTCATCATCCGCGACGGGCAGCTTGCAGAGCCGATCAGCGAGATCACCATCGCGGGCAACCTCAAGGACATGTTCGCCGCATTGATTCCCGCAGACGATCTCGAGTTCCGCTACGGCGTCAACGTGCCGACCTTGCGCATCGACGGCATGGTCGTGGCGAGCAGCTGATGCGCATCGCCGCCCGCGCGCTCGCATTTGCCGGGCTGGTGCTCCTGGCCGGCTGCGGCGGATGGCGCAATGAAGGGCGTCCGCCACGCACCGATGATGCGATCACGGTGCCGCCCCAGGCCTCGCTCGTTTCGGTTCCGGTCGAGGCCGATCTCGGCAATCTTGCGCGCGCGATGGAGCGCCAGGTGCCGCGCCGCCTGTGGAGCATTGACCAGAAGGACCAGGTCTGCATCGCCAGCGAGAAGGTCGATTTGGGCATCGCCAAGGTCAAGACGCCCAAGATCAAGTGCCGCATCGTCGGGCAGGTGACGCGCGGTGCGATTTCGATCGCAGGGTCGGGCCAGCGCATCCGGCTGTCGATCCCCATCACCGCGGTGGTGCGCGCAGAGGATATTGCCGGCATCCTCAAGCGCGAGACCGCGACCGCGCGCGCGATGGTGCATGCCGATATCCGGATGGACATCGCGCGCGACTGGACCCCGCGCGGGACGCTCGACCTCAGCTATTCGTGGACCTCCGAGCCGCATATCGAATTTCTCGGCCAGAAGATCCGCTTCACCCAGGAAGCCGAGCGCGAACTCGCGCCGATCATCGCCCGGCTCGAACGCGAGCTTCCCGGCGAGCTCGGCAGGCTCGAGCTGCGCCGCCAGATCGAGAAGGCCTGGGCCTCGGCCTTCACTTCGGTGGTGCTCAACGAGCGCAACCCCGAGGTGTGGATGCGCATCACCCCGCGCGAGCTGCAATATGGCGGGTACGAGATCGTGCAGGGCAGGCTCAGGCTGAAGCTCGGCATGCGCGCGCTCACCGAAACCTATGTCGGCAAGAAGCCTCGGCCGCGCAAGGCCACCGCGCTGCCACCGATGCAGAAGCTCGAGGCTGACACCGGCGAGTTGGCCTTCTTCCTCCCCGTGTTCGGTGACTATCGCGAGTTGCAGCCGGTGTTGCTCGAGGCGTTGCAGAAGCGCTCGCGCCGGCCGTTCGTGGTGCCGGGGCTGAACCCGGTCGACGCGACCTTCAAGGCGGCAACGATCTACGGCACCAAGGGCGGCAAGATCGCCGTGGGCCTCACCTTCAGTGCGCATGAACGCGGCAGCAAGACGCCAACGACGGGCACCGTCTGGATGACGGGCAAGCCGGTCAATGCCGAAGATTCGCGCCGCGTCGGGTTCGAGGATTTCGAGGTTACCGGCACCACCGACATGACCGGCGGCGACCTGATCCTCGACATGATCAACGCGCCCGGCGTCGCGCCGATGGTGGCAGAGATGCTCGCGCAGAATTTCGAGCGCGATTATGCCGAACTGCTCGGCAAGATCGATGCGGCGATCGAGACCAAGCGTACCGGCGACCTGATCATCCACGCCAAGGTCAAGCGCGCGAAGACCGGCCAGCTTCAGGCCGCCGGGGCCGGGCTGTACTTGCCGGTCTGGGCGAGCGGCACGGCGAGCGTCACCATCCAGCCCTGACCGGCGCCTCGCTCAGCCCTTCAGCCGCGCGGCGTGCCAGCGCAGGTGATCCTCCATGAAGGTGGAGATGAAATAATAGCTGTGGTCATAGCCCGGCTGCAGGCGCAGCGTCAGGTCGATGCCGGCATCGGCACAGGCCTTTTCCAGCAACTCGGGCCTTAGCTGTTCGGCGAGGAAACTGTCGGCATCGCCCTGATCAACCAGCAGCGCGGGCACGCGCGCGCCATCCTCGATCAGCGCGACGGCATCATGGGCACGCCAGGCCGCGCGGTCCTCGCCCAGATAGCCGGTCAGCGCCTTGATGCCCCAGGGCACCTGCGAGGGCGCGACGATCGGCGCGAACGCCGAGACCGCCTTGAAGCGATCCGCCAGCGTGAGGCCGATGGTCAGCGCGCCATGGCCACCCATGCTGTGCCCCATGATCGACTGGCGCGTCATATCGGCCGGGAAACAATCGCCGATGATCTCGGGAAGCTCCTGCGTGACATAGCGCCACATCTTGTAGTGCTGCGCGAACGGCTCCTGGGTCGCATCGACATAAAAGCCCGCGCCCAGCCCAAAGTCGTAAGCACCCTCGGGATCGTCGGCGACGCCCTCGCCCCTGGGGCTGGTATCGGGCGCGACGAAGATCAGGCCCAGTTCCGCGCAGGCGCGGCGGAAATCGCCCTTTTCGGTGACATTGGCGTGCGTGCAGGTGAGCCCAGACAGATACCAGACCACCGGCAGCTTCGCGCCCTCGGCATGATCGGGCACGAACACCGAAAAGGTCATGTCGGTGCCGGTCACCTCCGAGGCATGGCGCAGCACCGCCTGCTCGCCGCCGAAGCTCTTCGCCGACGAGAGCGTTTCCACCGCGACCGGCATCAGAACACCACCACGGAACGGATCGATTGACCTGCGTGCATCAGGTCGAACGCGGTGTTGATCTCTTCCAGCCCCATGACATGCGTGATCATCGGGTCGATCTCGATCTTGCCAGCCATGTACATGTCGACGATCTTGGGCACGTCGGTGCGGCCCTTGGCCCCGCCGAACGCAGTGCCGCGCCAGTTGCGCCCGGTCACCAGCTGGAAGGGGCGTGTCGCGATCTCCTTGCCGGCCTCGGCCACGCCGATGATGATCGAGGTGCCCCAGCCGCGATGGCAGGCCTCGAGCGCGGTGCGCATCACCTCGGTATTGCCCGTCGCATCGAAGGTATAGTCCGCGCCGCCATCGGTCATCTCGACGATCTTGGCGACGACATCCTCGCGGCTCATGCCCTTGCTGTTCAGGAACGCGGTCATGCCGAACTTGCGGCCCCATTCCTCGCGATCGGGATTGATGTCGACGCCGATGATCTTGTCTGCGCCCGCCAGCCGCGCGCCCTGGATGACGTTGAGGCCGATGCCGCCCAGGCCGAACACCACGACATTGTCGCCGACCTGGACCTTGGCGGTGTTGATGACCGCGCCGACGCCGGTGGTGACGCCGCAGCCAATATAGCAGCTGGTCTGGAAGGGCGCGTCCTCGCGGATCTTGGCGACGGCAATCTCGGGCAGAACGGTGAAGTTCGAGAAGGTCGAGCAGCCCATGTAATGATAGATCGGCTGGCCCTTGTAGCTGAACCGGGTGGTGCCGTCGGGCATCAGGCCCTTGCCCTGGGTCGCGCGGATCGCGGTGCACAGGTTGGTCTTGCCGCTGAGGCAGCTTTTGCACTGGCGGCATTCGGGGGTGTACAAGGGGATGACATGGTCGCCCGGCTTGACCGAAGTCACGCCCGCGCCGACCTCGCGCACGATCCCGGCACCTTCATGGCCGAGCACGCTGGGGAAGATCCCCTCGCTGTCGAACCCGTCGAGCGTATAGGCGTCGGTATGGCAGATGCCCGTCGCCATGATCTCGACCAGAACCTCGCCCGCCTTAGGACCTTCCAGGTCGAGCTCGACGATTTCCAGCGGCTTCTTCGCTTCAAAGGCAACGGCGGCACGGGTCTTCATGGGTCGCAGACTTTCTGTTGATGGGGTCGCAGCGCCTCTAGCACCCGACTGCCGCCGCGTTAACCCCGCAACTGGACGGCAGGTTGGAAGAAATGCTCGGCTTCGTCTGGCGCTTGGCGCATCCGGGCCTATATTGCGCAAAACCTGATGCGCGGCATGGCTCGCGCGTCTATGGACGGGTCGATGCTGCTCAACCTCAGCCAGGCGAATTTCCGCAATGACGATGATGCCGCGCGGCTGGCCGCGCTGCGCGCCTATCAATTGACCCCCGACGATCCCGATAACGGCCTTTATGCCGATCTGGTCGGGCTGGCCCGGGCGCTGGGCGGCACCGAAACCGCGTTCATCTCGATCGTCGAGCAGGATCGGCAATGGTTCAAGGCGGCGCAGGGGCTCGACGTGACCGAAACGCCGCGCTCGATCGCCTTTTGCGACCATGCCATCCGCCAGAGCGAGGTGATGGTGGTGCTCGATGCGCGGGCCGATCCGCGCTTCGCCGACAACCCGCTGGTCACCGGCCATCCGCATATCCGCTTCTATGCCGGCGCCCCGATCATCAACGGTGATGGCTTTGCGCTGGGCACGATCTGCCTGTCCGACAGCCGGCCGCGTGAAGCGTTCGAGCGTACCGAGCAGCTCGCCGCGCTTGCCCGTCAGGTCGCGGCGCTGCTCGAGCTGCGCAAGCAGCTGATCCATCAGCAGCTCGCTGCCGACCTTGCCGCCGATCAGCGCGACCGGTTGTGGGACTCGTCGCTCGACATGATGCTCATCACCACCACCGACGGGCTGCTGGTGGCGGGCAATCCGGCCTGGGAAAAGGCGTTCGGCCCGGTGCCCGGCGACGGCAAGGGGCATATCCGCGACTATTTCGCCAGTCCCGACGAGGCCGAGGTGGTGCAGCTTGCCAGCGGCCAGACCGACGTCCAGCTCGAGCGAGAGATGCGCGGGCGCGACGGCCAGCAGATCTATGCCAGCTGGAGCCTGGCGCGCGAGGGCGAGCTGATTTTCGGCATCGCGCGCGACATCACCCGCGCCCGCGCTGCCGAAGCGCAGCTCGCACAGGTGCAGCGGATGGAATCGATCGGCCAGCTGACCGGCGGCATCGCGCATGATTTCAACAATCTGCTGACCATCATCTCGGGCAATCTCGATATCGCGCAGAAGCGGATCGCCTCGGGCCAGGTCGAGCGCGCCGAAATGGCAATCGCCAACGCCCGCGACGGGGCGAGCCGTGCCGCCAACCTGACCCAGCGCCTGCTCGCCTATGCCCGGCGCCAGTCGCTCACTCCGACGCTGATCAAGCCGACCGAACTCATCCGCGATCTCGAACCGCTCGCAGCCCAGGCGCTCGACGAACGCCACGAGCTCGCTGTCGACTGCCCCGACAGCCTGTGGCCGATCACCGTCGATGCCAGCCAGCTCGAGAACGCGCTGCTCAATCTCGTGGTCAACGCGCGCGACGCCATGGACCAACCGGGCACGATCACCATCCACGCCGCCAATGCGCTGCGGGGCGAGGAGGACATGGCCGACGGGCACGATGCGCCACCGGGCCGCTATGTCCGCTTCTGCGTCAACGATACCGGATCGGGCATTCCCGCCGACATCGCCGCGCATATCTTCGAGCCGTTCTTCACCACCAAGGAGATCGGCAAGGGCACCGGGCTCGGCCTCAGCCAGGTGCAGGGTTTTGTCGCACAATCGGGCGGCTTCGTGACGCTGAAGACCGCGCCGGGCGAAGGCACGACGCTGAGCCTGTGGCTGCCGGTGACCGCGGACGCGTTCGACGACCTGCCCGGCCGCGATGGCACCGGCGATGGCGAGGCGATGTGCCGCGCGGGCTGCACCATCCTTCTCGCAGAAGACAATGCGGCATTGCGCGCGCATGTCAGCGACGTGCTGCAGGAAGCCGGTTTCCGCGTTGTCGAGGCCGAAGACGGGCAGGCCGCGCTCGACATGATGCGCGCGGCCGAGGAGCGCCCCGATCTGCTGCTGAGCGACATCACCATGCCGCGGCTCGACGGCAAGGCACTCGCCGCAGAAGTGTACCAGTCCTGGCCTGAAATCCCGATCGTGCTGATGACCGGCTATGCCGGCGGCGCAATCGACAGCTGCCCGCACAATGTGCTGATCACCAAGCCGTTCGCGCCCGATGATCTGGTGGCTTTGGTGCGGCGAACGCTCGCCGCCGCACCGGTAGCCTGATCGGAAGAGGTCAGCCGACCACGCCCGCCGAAGCGAGCAGCGCCAGCGTGAGCAGGTCGCCCGCAGTCGAGGACATGGAGGCGATCTGCACGGGCTTTTCCATGCCGATCAGCATCGGACCGATCATCGCGTCACCGCCCAGTTCGCGCAGCAGCTTGGCCGAGAGATTGGCTGATTGCAGCCCGGGCATGATCAGCACATTGGCCGGTGCCGACAGGCGGCAGAACGGATAGTTGGCCATCAGCTTGGGGTTGAGCGCGACATCGGGCGACATTTCGCCCTCATATTCGAACGCGACCCCGCGCTGGTCGAGAATGCTCACCGCATCGCGGATATTGTCGAGCCAGCGTCCCGAGGGATTGCCGAAATTCGAATAGGACAGAAACGCGACGCGCGGCTCATGCCCCAGCCGCCGGGCGACATGCGCGGTATTCTCCGCGATGCACGCCAGTTCCTCGGCATCGGGGCGTTCGTTGACCGTGGTATCGGCGAGGAACACGGTGTGGCTCTTGCCGACCATCACGTGGATGCCGAACGGCGTCTGGCCCGGCTTGGGATCGAGCACGCGGCGGATCTCGCGCATCGACTGGCCGAAGGTGCGGGTGATGCCGGTCAGCATCGCATCGGCCTCGCCCAGATGGAGCAGCGCCGAACCGAAGATGTTGCGATCCTGGTTGACCATGCGCTTGACGTCGCGCTTCAGGTAACCGCGCCGCTGCAGCCGTTCGTAGAGCACGTCGACCATGTGCGGCACCAGCGGCGAGTTGGTGCTGTTGTGCACCTCGAACGCCATCGGATCGTCGACCGCCAGTTCCTTCAGCTTGTCGCGCACGCGCTGCTCGCGGCCGACCAGCACCGGCGTGCCATAGCCGCCATCGCGGAACTGGATGGCAGCGCGCAGCACCACCTCTTCCTCGGCCTCGGCAAAGACGACGCGCTTGGGATTGGCGCGCGCATCGCTGTACACCTGGGTCAGCACCGCGGTGGTGGGGTTGAGCCGCGACTTGAGCGAATGGCGATAGGCCGCCATGTCCTCGATGCGCTTCTGCGCGACGCCGGTGTCCATCGCCGCCTGCGCCACTGCCGCCGAAACCCGCTCCATCAGGCGCGGATCGAACGGGGCGGGGATGATATAGTCGACGCCGAATTTCTGCGTCGCGCCGCCATAGGCCGCCGCCACCTCTTCGGGCACCTGTTCGCGCGCGAGTTCGGCAATCGCCTTGGCGGCCGCGATCTTCATCTCCTCGTTGATCGCGGTCGCGCGCACGTCGAGCGCGCCGCGGAAGATGAACGGGAAGCCCAGCACATTGTTGACCTGGTTCGGATAATCCGACCGGCCGGTAGCGATGATCGCATCGGGCCGCGCCGCCTTGGCATCGGGCGGGGTGATTTCGGGATCGGGATTGGCCATGGCGAAGATGATCGGCTGCGGCGCCATCTTCATCACCATTTCTGGCTTCAAGGCACCGGCGGCCGAAAGCCCCAGGAAGATATCCGCGCCGTCGAGCGCCTCTTCGAGCGTGCGGCGGTCGGTCTTGGCGGCATGTGCCGACTTCCACTGGTCGAGATCGTCGCGGCCCTGATAGATCACGCCTGAACGGTCGCACATCAGCACGTTGTCGTGCGGCACGCCCATCGCCTTGATCAGCTCGGTGCACGCGATCGCCGCAGCGCCTGCGCCGTTGACCACCATCTTGACGTCCTTGAGCTCGCGCCCGGTCAGATAGCAGGCGTTGAGCAGGCCAGCGGCGGAGATGATCGCGGTGCCATGCTGGTCATCGTGCATGACCGGGATGTTCATCCGCTCCTTCAGCGCCTGTTCGATGATGAAACAGGCCGGCGCGCCGATATCCTCGAGGTTGATCCCGCCGAAGCTGGGTTCGAGCAGTTCGACGCATTCGATGAAGCGGTCGACATCCTCGGTATTCACCTCGATATCGATCGAATCCACGTCCGCAAAGCGCTTGAACAGCACCGCCTTGCCTTCCATCACCGGCTTGGAGGCGAGCGCGCCGAGATTGCCCAGACCCAGGATCGCGGTGCCGTTCGAGATGACGGCCACCAGATTGCCCTTGGCGGTATAATCATAGGCGGTCGCCGGGTCCTCGGCGATCGCGCGCACCGGCACGGCGACGCCGGGCGAATAGGCCAGGCTGAGGTCGCGCTGCGTCGCCATCGGCTTCGAGGCGATAATCTCGATCTTGCCGGGACGCCCCGCCGAATGGAAATGCAGCGCCTCGCGCTCGGTGAACTGGACGTTGCTCTTATCGCTCATCGACAGGCCCTTGTCTGGCGAACGCATGGGGTGCGCCCGCTGGTTGATCGAAATGTGTTCTGCCGCTTGCCCGGCCCGATGGTTTGATGACGCCCCGCTGGGTCTTGCATAGACGTGACCGCAAGCGTTGGGCAAGCCTTGACGCTACGAAATGTTGCGCAGCATGGCGGTTCAGCCCTGCCCCTCGCCGCGCAGCGCGGCCGCCACCAGGTCGGGCCGCTGGAACAGCAGCATGCGCCCCGTATCCGGCACGATCTCCGCCCGTGACCCCGGCCAGAGCGACTGCCAATAGGGCATGGAATCGGATGCCGCGTACATCGTGTCCTCGGCCCCGCACAGGATCGTGATGCGGCTGCCATCGGCGAGCGGGCGCACCGTGTCATGCGGTTCGCAGCGCGCGATGGCGAGAAAGCCCGCCCCGCCCTGCATCGCGCTTTGCTGGGTCGAACGGACATAGGCGGCGAGGATATCGCGATCGGCCAGCGTGGCGCGGTCCGCTTGCGATCCGCCGACAACCTGCAGCACCAGCCGCTCGACCGTGTGCGCCGAGGCACGGCGCGACAGATGCGTCGCCAGGGGCGCGACCAGCCCGGGGCGCGAATAGACCAGCCGTTTGACATGGCCCTGCAGCCCGGTGAGCCTCCCGTCGGCACGCGGCGGCGGCTCGGGATTGAGCACCACCGCGCGGTCGAACCGGTCGGCATGCTGCACGGCGAAATGCGCGAGCACCATCGTGCCACCCCGTGCGAGGATGCACGTCCGCTCTATCCCCAGCGCGTCGAGAATCTCGAGGATGTCGCGCATGTTGTGGTCGAGATAATCGCCTTCGATCATCGAGGTAAGGCCGAAGCCTGGACGGTCGAGCGTGATCGGGCGGATACCGCCCGCCTGCAGCGCGGCAATCGCTTTTGCCGGCAGGTGCCGCCCGGTGGTCGCGGTGTGCAGGCAGATCAGCGGGATGCCCTCGCGCGGCCCGTGATCGGCAAAGGCGATGCGCCCCGGCCGGTCGCGGCGCGGCAGCAGCCGCAGCGGTTCGGCCCCGCGCGTCGCCACCGACAGGTCGATATCGGTCGCCTCGGCGAGTGCCGCCACCGCCTGGATATGCCCGACCAGCGTGGTCAGCTGGACCACGGATTGCAGTTCGCACTGCGCGAAGATCGCTTTCAGCTCCGACTTGACGATGTTGATCGACAGGCCCAGCCGCAGCGCGCATTCCTCGCGCGTCAGCCCGCGCGCGATCGTGTCGGCAATGCGCGCCTGACGTTCGGAAAGCCCGAAGATATCGCGCAGCACCGGCTCGATCGCGAGATCGCCCGGCTGCTCGCCGCTCTCGATCTGCAGGCACAGCGCCACGAACTCGCCCTGGCGGTGGCAGCCCGCCTTGGCCATGGCGGACTTGATCGCGTCGCGCCCGGTCTCATAGCCGATGCCCTCCATCCGCGCCGCCTCGCGCACATCGCCGCCGCGCACCAGCGCCTCGGCCATGCTCACCTCGCGCGCGGAAAAGCCGAACAGCCGCGCTGCCGTCGCCAGCCCGCGCGGCTGCAATGTCGGCGGCAGATGCGCGACCAGCGCGTATTCCGCCTGGCCGCGTTCGAGCGCCCGGCGCACCTCGGCTGCCAGCGGCCAGTGGCGGGCGGCAGCGAGTGGCGCGGCAGCGACCGCGATGAACTTGCCCTTGTCCTCGAGCAGATACGAGACGCTCGCGCGCCCCGCACGAAGCGCGCCCAGTTCCGCCCGGCCCCGGTTCAGCGGCGCGGCCCAGGCGGCAAAGGCGGGGTCGGCAATGACGATGGTGCCGTCGCCATCGCAGGCGGCAGAGGCATAGGCGCGCGGATTGACGAAGGCGGGTCCCGCAGGGGCGCGGTCCGCATCGTGCATCAGCGCCTCGGCCAGCGCCTCGGGCGCTTCGGCGAGCACCGCGCCAAACCCTTCGCTATCCTCGTGCAGCATGTCGAGCGGATTGTGCGCGTCACCCGTGGCGCGGAACCGTTCCAGAAAGCGCTGAGCGCGGGACATGGGACTGCCCTCCTGCCTTTGGCGCGACCCCCCGGCAGGGACAATGTGTCGAAAGGCCCGCGCCGAGGCAAGCCCCGGCGCAGCAAGGGGAAATTCAGCTGGGCACGGTGGGGGCTTCGGCAGGCTTTGGCGGAGCCACCGTGAGGTCGATGCGTTCGAAGCGTCTCATCCCCGCGCGGCGTCGGATCAGCGAGCCTTTGGGCGTGCCGAAATCCGCCGTGAGCGTGTAGCGCTCCACCCGATAGCGTCCGGCGAGATCATCGGGCTCGGCGGCAGGCGAATAGCGCCGCTGGGCAATGGCCTTGACCAAGGGCTTGGCCCAGCCTTTCAACTCCGATCCGCGCAGGATTTCCGCAGACTCCACCCTGCCGTCCGCCCCGATCGCAAAACCGACATCGACCCAGAAGAACGGAAAATATCCGGGTTGTGGCTCCGCCAAGGGGCTGCCCCTCTCTATGGGCGGCATGTTGCCCGGTCCATAGGGCGTCGGGGTGGGGGGGGACCAGATCAGCGTCGGTCCCATTCGCTTCTGTTCTTCGGTCAGACGCGCGATCAAAGCTTCGACCGCGGCCATATCGCCATCGCTGGCCGCCAGACGCATTGCCAGCACCTCGGCAGCGAGCTTCAGCTGTCCTGCCTGTGGCACCTCGCTTGCCTGGATGGCGTCGAGCAGTTTCATGGCCTGTACACGCTGATTGGCCCGATACAACATGGCCGCGCGCCCCAGATCGGCGCGCATTGCGATCAACGGTAGGTTGGCCTCGGTCGCCCGTCCGGATAGGTTCTTCAGTTCGCGGATGTTCACCGACGGAGCGTCGAACTGGTACTGCGCCTGGATCAGCCGCATCCGCGCCATCAGCGCATTGGGCGATTGCGGAGCATGTCGGTCGAGCAGCCGGGTCTGGGCTCCCGTGGCGCGCAAAGCCTCGCGCTGGTCGCCAAAATGCCAGGCGACGGTTGCGCGGGCGGTGTGCAATTCGGCTACGGCAAAGGGATCGCTATCGGCCTGTTCCTTGGTGCGCGACACGGCTCTGGCCAATGCCGCGCGGGCGTTGTTGTAATTTCCCTCGCGGAATTCGGCCTCGGCATAGCGTACGGTCGCGATCACGTCCTCGCGCACCGTGCAGCCGCCCGCGATGCAGCGCTCGACATCGGCCTTGAGATCGGCAAGTTTCGCCCCGACCACGACGATCTCGTCGCGCTGGAGCGGGCCCGGCTTGAGGGGGTCGGGGGTTTGCGCTAGCCCGGCAGAGGACAGCAGCAGCAATGCGGTAGCAGCGAACAGACGCCTGGTCATAAGATACTCCGTCGCAAGAAAAACACCCGACTCGAAGAATATCACGGACTTGCAATCTGCCCTAGGCAAATAATCACAAGCCGCATGACTGAAAATATCGACAACAATCTTCATTATGGAGGGAAAATGACACTGTTTTCCCTAACCTACCAACGGCATCGCGCTCGACGCGGCAAAGCGGAACTCAGCCCGGCCCGCCCGGAGCCGAGGCCGGTTGCGGCGGGGCAGCGGTAAGGTCGATCCGTTCGAACCGGGGCGTGCCCGCGCGCCGACGGATCAGCGAGCCTGTGGGGGTGATGAAATTGCCGGTGAGCGTGTATCGCTCGACGCGATAGCGCCCGGCGAGATCGTCAGTATCGGCTGCAGGCGTGTAGCGCCGTTGCGCAATCACCTCGACCAGGGGCCTTGCCCAGATCGCGCGCGGCGATCCGCGCAGGATCTGCACGTCCTCCACCCGGCCATCGGGTCCGATCTGATAGCCGATATCGACCCAGCGCAGGTGCATCAGATCGGAGGAATGGCCCTGCACTTGCATCACCCGGCCATTGGCGGACGCAGAATCGCCGCCGTCCGGAGCCGGCATTTCGGGCGACCAGACCAGCAAGGGGCCGATGCTTTTCTGCTCGTCGGACAGTCTTGCGATCAGCCGGTCGACAGCTCCCGTGTCGCCGTCCCGCAGGGCAAGCCGCATTTCGGTGATCTCTGCGGCCAGCCGCAAACCCGCGCCCCTGGGATGGTCGTTCGCCTTGATGCTGGCGAGCAGCGCCCTGGCTTCTTCGCGTCGGTTGATGCGATGGAGCATGGTGGCCCGGCTGATGTCCGCGCGCATCGCGACCAAAGGCTGGTTGGCGGCTTTTGCCCGTTCGGCCAGCCACTTGATCTGCGCGATGTTCGTCGATGGGCCATCGAGCTGAAACTGCGCCTGGATCAGCCGCATCCGCGCCAACAGCGCGTTGACGGAATCCGGCGCATGGCGATCGAGCAGCCGCGACGTCGCGGCCGTGGCGCGCAGCGCCTCGCGCTGGTCGCCGAAATGCCAGGCGACGGTCGCGCGCGCGGTGTGCAGTTCGGCGACGGCGAAGGGATCGCTGTCCGCCCGGCGCTTGGTGCGGGACACTGCCTTGCCCAGCGCTGTACGTGCATCGTGATAATTGCCTGCGCGAAATTCGGCTTCGGCATAGCGGACGGTGGCGACAACATCCTCGCGCACGCTGCAGCCGCCCGCTTCACAGCGTTCGACCTCGGCCTTCAGATCCTTGAGCTTCACGCCGACCACGACGATCTCGTCGCGTTGCAGCGGGCCTGGGCCCGGAGCGGCAGGGTTGAGGGGAGCAGGCGTTTGCGCTAGCCCGGCGGTGGAAAGCCATGCCAGTGCCGTGGCGGCGAACAGACGATGAGCCATGCGTCACTCCGTCGGAAGAAATAACAGCCGGATCGAAAAATATCACGGAGAGCAAGGCTGCTCAAACTGCATGTTCACAGGCACCACGATAGAAAAGGTCGATAATTGACTTCACAAGGGAGAGGAACATGCCGCTCGTAACCACTGAAATCAGCGAGGGTGTCGCCATCGTCACGCTGAACCGGCCCGAGGCAATGAATGCGCTGTCCAAGGCCTTGCGCGCCGAGCTTGCCGAAGCGATGCTGGCGTTGGCGAATGACGATGCCGTGCGCGCGGTGGTGCTGACAGGCGCAGGACACCGTGCGTTCACCGCCGGACTCGACCTCAAGGAGCTAGGCGCGAGCACCGAAGGGCTGGGCGCGGCCAATGCGACCGACCCGCGCGACAATCCGGTCAAGGCGGTCGAGCAATGCGCCAAGCCGGTGATCGGCGCGATCAACGGCGTCGCGATCACCGGCGGGTTCGAGCTCGCGCTGGCCTGCGACGTGCTGATCGCGTCGACCAACGCGCGCTTTGCCGATACCCATGCCCGGGTCGGCATCATGCCCGGCTGGGGGCTGTCGCAGAAGCTGTCGCGGATGATCGGCATCTCGCGCGCCAAGGAGCTGTCGCTGACCGGCAATTTCCTCGATGCCGCCACGGCCGAGCGCTGGGGTCTGGTCAACCGCGTGGTCGAGCCCGAAGCACTTCTGCCCGCCGCTACCGCGCTGGCGCGCGACATGGCGAATATCGACCCGGTCATGGTGACGGCCTACAAGAAGCTGATCGACGATGGCTATGGCCTGAGCTTCGACGACGGGCTTGCGCTGGAAGCGGAGCGGTCGAGCGCGGCCAACGGGCAGGTCGCGCCGGAAGCGGTCGAACAGGCGCGGCTCGCGGTGATGGCGCGTGGGCGCAGCCAGGCCTGAGCGCGCCTTAACCGCGCGATTAAATAGCGATTGACGTTTACGTCAACGCAGCGCTAGACCTTGGTGCACCGCCGCACGGCATGAATCGCGCGGCCGAGAATTCACCGGAGAGAAGCCATGTCGCTCGATGCCCTTGCCCGCACCGCCTATACCGCCGATCACGAGGCCTTCCGCCAGACCGTGCGCCGCTTCATGCAGGAAGAGGTCGCGCCCAATGCGGTGAAATGGGACGAGGAAAAGATCGTTCCACGTGAAATCTGGCCCAAGGCAGGCGAACTCGGCATGCTGTGCCCGACCGTTCCGGAAGAATATGGCGGCCTGGGCCTCGACTTCGGTTATAACGCCATCGTCAACGAGGAAGCCGCCTATTTCGGCGGATCGCCGCTCGGCTTCTCGCTGCAGTCGGACATCGTCGTCAACTATCTGGTCCAGTACGGATCTGAAGAGCAGAAGCAGAAATGGCTGCCGCGCCTCGTTTCGGGCGAGACGATCACCGCGATCGCGATGACCGAGCCGGGCACGGGATCGGACCTTCAGGGCATCCGCACCACCGCCCGCAAGGATGGCAACCATTATGTCATCAACGGATCGAAGACCTATATCACCAACGGCCAGAATGCCGACCTGATCCTGGTCTGCGCCAAGACCGATACCGAGGTGCAGCCCGCGTGGAAGGGCGTGTCGATCATCCTCGTCGAAGCCGATCGCGAAGGCTTCGCGCGCGGCCGCAATCTCGACAAGATCGGCCAGGACGCTGCGGATACCTCGGAGCTGTTCTTCAACGACGTGCGCGTGCCGATGACCAACTGTCTCGGCGAAGAGGGCAAGGGCTTCATCTATCTGATGAGCGAGCTGCCGCAGGAGCGCCTGTCGATCGCCGTTTCGGCCCAGGCTTCGGCGCAAAAGGCCTATGACGATACCGTCGCGTTCGTGAAGGACCGCAAAGCCTTCGGCAAGACGGTGTTCGATTTCCAGAACACCCGCTTCGTGCTCGCGGACCTGAAGACCAAGCTGCAGGTCGGCTGGGCGCATCTCGACTGGGCGCTCAACCGCCATGCCAAGAAGGAACTGACCGCCGTGGAAGGTGCCGCCGCCAAGCTGTGGCACACCGAACTGCAGTGGGAAATCATGGACAAGTGCCTCCAGCTCCACGGCGGCGCCGGCTATATGAACGAATATCCGATCGCCCGGGCCTGGCGCGGTGCGCGCGTGACGCGCATCTTCGGCGGCACCAACGAGATCATGAAGGAACTGATCGGCCGTTCGCTCTGAGCAGCTGACAGGACCATTTGAATGCCCAAAACAGAAGCCTGGCAGCGCGATCCGGAAAGCTATCCGTTCAGCACGGTCACCGAAACGCGCTTCCAGGATCTGGACCCGCTCGGCCATATCAACAATGTCGCGATGGCGGCACTGTTCGAAAATGGCCGGGTGCGGTTCAATCGCAATCTGGGGCTCGAACGCCGTCAGCCGGGCGAGCGCTGGCTGATCGCGGCGGTCTCGATCGATTATGTCGCCGAAGCGCATTTCCCCGACCCGGTCGAGGTGATGAGCGGCATCGGGCGGATCGGATCGTCGAGCTGGGACATCTATTCGGCCGCCTTCCAGCAGGGCGTGTGCGTCGCGACCTGCGTGTCGACGCTGGTGCTGACCGACAAGAACGGGCCCAAGCCGATCCCCGAGCCGTTGCGCAAGCGCTATGAAGAGCTGTTCGTGCGCAAACCGGGATGAGAAATGGGCCGGAGCATTGCTGCCCCGGCCCTTTCGTCCTTACCAATAGGGCTGAACCTGCCAGTAATTGTAGACGCTCGACTGATAGTCGCGGTCATAGGCGCGGTCACGATCGCTTTCGGAAAAGCGCGGCGCATCCTTGAGCTGGTCAGCGGTCACGTTGACCAGATAGCCGCCAAGATCGGTGTCGTAGCTGAGCTTCGACCAGGGCAGGCTGTGCAGTTCGCTGCCAAGCCCAAGAAAGCCGCCGACCGAAACGATGACGTCGGTCACGCGCCCTTCGCGCTTGCTGATCAGCATGTTGGTGACGGTGCCGATCTTCTCGCGATCCGCGCCATAGACCGCGGTGCCATCGACGCGGTCGCTCGAGATGGTGTCATAGCCGCGTTCGAGCGTGCTGTCGGTCATGTTCATGGGGGTTCTCCTCGTGCTGTCCGCCGGTTCGCCGCTTCCGTTGGGGAATGGGGCGCTGACCGGGCCATGAGGCGGTTTGGGGGTGGCCCGGCCAGCAGGGCATCAAGGGTTGAACCGGCAAAGCGTTGCTCGCCTCGTCGCAAATAGCGCTGCCAATACCGATACTTCTGTTTTTCATGGGGCTGGGCTAGGGTCGGGCGACAATCGCGCGGGGGCTGACGTCCCGGAGAGGATGATGGGTGACGCTGGAGCCTGATCACGAGCATGCGGATGGCAGCCTGCGCGACTGGATGCAGTCGGGACTGTTCGCGGGCGTCGATCAGGCGGCGATCGACGCGCTGAGCGACCGCGCGCACCGGCTCGAACTGCCCGCCGGGAACATCCTGGTGCGCCAGGGCGATCCAGCCGATTCGCTCTATTTCCTCGAAACCGGCCGCTTGCGCGTGCTGATCGAGACGCCGACCGGCAACAAGGCGGTGGCGCAGATCGAGGCTGGCGAACCGGTCGGCGAACTCGCCTTTTTCGGCGGCGGCACGCGTACCGCAACGCTGCAGGCGAGCCGCGACAGCGTGGTTATGGTACTCGACCGGGCGAGCTACGACGCGGTGGTCGCCGCCTATCCGCAGCTCGTCCCTGCCATCCTCACCGCCGTGACCCAGCGACTCGCGGCCGTCACCGCCAAGACCCCGCCGATGGAAGCGCGGCTGCCGCGCGTCATCGCGGTGGTGCCGTGCGGGTCGAGCCGGGTCGATCCCGCGCTGCTCGGCCGTCTGACCGATGCCATTCGGACCACCGTCCCCGACGATCGCCAGGTGATGCTGGTGCGCGAAAGCGACGTGCCGCCCGGCCCCGCCAGCGCCTATCAGGCCTGGCTGCGCGAGCACGAGGCGCGGCGCGGCTATCTTCTGATCGACGCCTCGGGCGATCCCGAATGGGGCTCGCTGGTGTGCCGCAATGCCGACGGCCTGCTGATGATTGCCGAAACAGGCGCGAATCCGGCGATGAACCCGCTCGAACAGGCGGGCTGCGCGGCAATCGAACCGCCCAACCGCACCTTGCTCGTCATCCGTGCCGAGGGCAGGCAGCCCATCCGGGGCACTGCCGCTTGGCTGACCGGGCGCGATCCGCATCTGCACCACCACATGGCGCTCGACAGCGAGGCCGAATTCCGCCGCGTCGCGCGCTTTCTCACCGGGCGCGCGGTGGGGCTGGTGCTAGCAGGGGGCGGCGCGCTCGGCTGTGCGCATCTGGGCATCGTGCGCGGATTGCAGCGCGCGGGCGTGCCGATCGACCTGATCGGCGGAACCAGCGCGGGCGCTGCGATGGGGGCGGCGATCGCGCAAGGGCTGTCGGTCGACCAGACGCTCGACCAGATGGAGGCGATGTTCATCGGCGCCAAGGCGATGCGTCGGTTTACCGTGCCGATCCATTCGCTGCTCGACCCCGCCGTGTTCGATGCCGAGCTCGAGGCGCGCTACGGCAATGCCGATATTGCCGACCAGCCGATCAACTTCTTCGCGATTTCCACCAACCTGTCGACCAATGACCTGCATGTCCACCGGCGCGGCGCGCTGTGGCATGCGGTGCGCGCCTCGGGATCGCTGCCGACGATCCTGCCGCCGTTCATCGATACGGACGGCAATATCCTGGTCGATGGCGGCGTACTCGACAATGTGCCCGTCGTGACGATGCGCGCGCTCAAGTCCGGCCCCAATATCGTCGTAACGCTGGGCGAGGCGGGACAGGTGTGGCGGATCAAGGCCGCCTACCAGTCGCTGCGGCGTCGCGGGCAGCTGATCCGCGACCTGCTGCTGCGGCGCAAGTCCGACAGCGATTTCCCCTCGATCGTCGAAATCATGCAGCGATCGATGGTGGTGGCGAGCCGCATTGCCTCGCGATCGATGCTGCGCGAGGGCGACATATTATTGAGCCCGCCGATCGTGCCGGGCATGCAGATTCTCGACTGGCATCTGGGGCGCAAGCAGGCCGAACAGGCGGCGCGCTATGTCGAGCAGCAGGTCGCCGCGCATCCCGAACTGGGCGGACTGGCCAACCCGTCGGATTAGACCAGCCACCAGATTGCGCCGATGAGGGCCAGCGTCGCCAGCGACAGCAGCCAGGACAGCAGCCGGATGCGCATCGGCTTGAGCGCAGACACGCTATGCGCTTCGAGCTGATCGACAATATGCCGCGCGCGCCGGTCGGCGGAGAGAAACACATAAATCGCGACCAGCAGGAACACGCTGGCGATCGCCTTGGGCACCCATTCGGGTTCGAGCTCGCGGAACAGCGCGTTAAATCCCAGTCCGATGCCGACGGCGGCCATGCCGGTGCGCACCCATCCGGCAAAGCTGCGCTCATGCGCCAGGACAGTGCGATCCTCCGCTAGATCGGTGCGGTCGCGCGCCAGCTCGCGGCGTTTCTCGGCATTCATCGGACGGCTCCTCGCGCACCAAAAGCCATTCCGCGCCGATCATCGCAGCAACATAGGCTGGCTCAGGTGGTAGGGTCGAGCGCTTCGGCCACCTCTTCGGTCTTGCGCCGGGGCAATGCGATCATGCCCAGGATGAACAGCGCGAAGCACAGGCAGATCGCATTGGGGATGATCAGCGCCCATTCGCCCTTGAGCAGCCCGAAGGTCGTCCAGGCGAGGAAGGCCAGGCTGGTCAGCGCGAACATGCCGAGCGAAAGCCCCTCGGTCGAACGATCGCGGATGATCTTCCACGCCTGCGGGGTGAAGCTCGCCACCGAGGCGCACGCGCCCACCGTGCCGACAACGGAAATCCAGTCGAGTGTCATGAAAGCTCCAGGGGTTCGAGCGCCAGGCGGCTCCGGTTGAGCGAATTGGGAAGATCATTGGCCATGAAGCGCACCACCGCCTCGCGCACGTCGCAGCGCAGATCGAACAGCTCGCCGCCATTGCGCGCGCTCATCAGCACCCGCAGCTCGAGAATGTCGGCGGTCATGTCGGTCACCTGGAGCAACGCCACCCGTCCGTCCCAGAGCCGGTGTCCACGCACCGCCTCGAGCGCGACCTTGCGCACGCTCTCGACATCGGCGGCATGATCGGCATGGATCATCACGGTGCCGAGCAGATGGCTGGTCTGCAGCGTCCAGTTCTCGATCGGCTCCTCGAGCAGCTTCGAGACCGGAATGACCAGACGGCGGTCGTCCCAGATCTTCAACACGACATAGGTGAGCGTGATCCGCTCGACCCGGCCCCATTCGCCGCGATAGACCAGCACGTCGTCAATCCGCACCGGCTCGGTAAAGGCCAGCTGGATGCCCGCGACGAGATTCTTGAGCAGCGGCTGCGCGGCGACGCCGAAGGCGAGGCCGGCAAGGCCGGCCGAGGCGACCAGAGCAACACCGATCTCGCGCACCGCCGGAATCTTGAGCAGCAGCAGGCCGATGCTGACCAGCCCGACGATGACAATGGCGATGCGGGCGAGAATGTCCGCGCGCGTTCGCCTGCGCCGCGCAGCGAGATTGTCCTCGGCGCTGACATCCGATCGCGCTTCGATATAGCCATGGACGAAACGGATGATTGCGATGACCAGCCAGCCCCAGAGCAGCGGCATGATCACGCGCACCGCGCCGGTCAGCGCGGCGGCGGCTTCGTCACCGCGCACCGCCAGGCTGTCGGTGCCAAGCAGCACCAGCGCAACCATGATCCAGCGCGAGGGCTGGCGGATGCATCTGACCAGCGCCTCGTCCTGCAGCGTGCTGGTACGCCGTGCGATGCGGCTGGCAATCGCCATGACGACGGCATGCGCGACCAGCGCAACCGCAATGAGTGTGGCCGCCAGTGCGGGCGTGCGCAGCAATTCCCAGAGATCGGATTGGTCCATCAAGGGGTAACGGCGCACGCCCGATCGGGTTCAGCCCTGGCTTCAGAAAAGCGGCTGATAATTGACCTGGTCGGCCAGATCCTCGCGATCGAGTATCTCGAGCCGGCAATTGACGAGGCGGATGACGCCGTCGGCGCGCATCTGCTGCAGCGTCCGGTTGACGTGCACCGACGAGATGCCGACGAGATCGGCGAGCAGTTCCTGGGTGAGCGGCATGTGATAGCTGTCGGCCTCGCCCTGGCCGCGCATCGCCAGCCGTTCGCCCAGCTCGAGGAACAGATGCGCCATGCGCTCATAGGCGCTCAGGCAGCCGAGACGGAAGATGCTGTTCTCGAGCTGGCGCTCGATCAGCGCGCATTCCAGCTCGACCACGTCCGATTCGGGCAGCGAGCCGAACTCGATCAGCTGCAGACGGCTGATCGACATGACCGCGTGGTAGAAGCTGGGCTGGTTGCTGCGCCAGACGCCGATGATCTCGCCGGGCAGATACAGGTTGGTCAGCTGGCGCCGACCGTCAAAGGTGATGCGATATCCCGCCGCCCAGCCTTCCAGGACGAGTCGCGGCCGGACGACGGTGTCGCCCTGCTGGATGAAGTCGCAACGCGGCTCGATGGAACTGGGGGAGTGGCGGGGTTGAGACGGAAACGCGATCGGCAAGCTCGCATGGATGTTCATGATTACGGTGTCTCTCTGCTAGGTCCCTCCCCTCGCACCCTTTCAGTTGGCTGAACGCCCGTCCTTATACTGGTATATGTTAGTGCCGGATTCGCGACGAGATGAAAAAAACGGGGGGCGAAATGCCCCCCAAGTCGCTGATTTATATTAAAATTAACCCAGGTTAAGTCTTGGGTTTCTCGGTCTTGCCGAGTCCCGAAGACGAGCCGGACGCGCTGGCGCCATCGCGCTCGTCATCCTGTCGGTTCTTCGAGCGCCACTCGCTGAACTCCTGGTCGAACTGGCTCTGCCGCTGCTGATTGAAACGGTCATAGTCGCTGTCGAGCTGCTCGATCTGCTTCTGGCGCCAGCTCGAATAATGCGGATCGTGCTGGTGCCGGTGCCCTGAGCTATCACCCTGCTGACCCCAGCCGTGCTGTCCACCACCCTGCTGGTTCTGGCCATAACGCCCCGAACCCTGCTGGTCCTGACCGCCCTGGAAGGACTGGCCATAGCCGCCGGCCATGCCGCCGCCATAGCCCGAAGACTGGCCGCCCTGACCGCCCGAATAGCCATAGCCGCCCTGGCCGCTGCCGCCGCCTGACTGGCCCCATTGGCTGCCATTGCCGCCCTGCTGGTCATAGCCGCTGGGCTGGCCATAGCCTTGGTTCGACTGACCATAGCCCTGGCCCGACTGGCCATAGCCCGACGAACGGTTCTGCTGGCCCTGGCCTGCGCCGCCCCAGCCGCCGCCCTGGGCAAAACCGCCGACTTGCGCATAGTCCTGGCCAGACTGGCCAAATCCGCTGCCGCCGCCATAGCCGCCGCCCTGGCCCGAACCGCCACCGCCATATTGCGCGGGATCGGCGAAATGGCCGCCATGCTGCCAGTTGTTGCCGCCCTGCTGATGCGACTGACCGGATTGGCCGGACTGGCCCCAGCCGCCACCCTGGTTGTTGCCGCCCTGCTGACCGCGCTGGTAATCTCCCTGCCCGCGCTGGCCCCAGTTGTCAGCCTGCTGCTGCGGCTGGCCCTGCCCGGCATAGCCGGATTGATGGCTCGCCGAGCGCGCATAGTCGTTTTCCTGCCGACGCTGGCCTTGCTGGTTGCTGTCGGTGTCGTTCCAGTTCTGATTGTTATCAGCCACTTGAGACTTCCTTTCCTGCATTGCGGTTGCGCCACCTGGGGAAGAGGCGGCGCTCCGGACCGCTGCTGCCATAGTCGGAACATTGGCGTGCAGCGGCCCTTGCACAGGTTAGGAATGGCGCAGGCTATCGCACCGCTCGCCGCAAATCAGCTTCCGACGATCACCCCGCCATTGGGGTGGAGCACCTGGCCGCTCATGTAGCTCGAATCCTCGCACGCCAGGAACAGGAAGCAGGGTGCGACCTCGTTGGGCTGACCGGGGCGTCCCATCGGCGTCGATTCACCGAAATTCTCGAGCTTCTCCTCGCTCGCGCCACCACAGGGGTTAAGAGGGGTCCAGATCGGTCCCGGCGCGACGCCGTTCACACGGATGCCCTTTTCGACAAGATTTTGCGACAGGCTGCGCGTGAAGGCGGTGATTGCGCCCTTGGTCGCCGAATAGTCGAGCAGCTCGTCGGCACCCTTGTACATCGTCACCGAGGTGCAGTTGATGATCGTCGCACCGGGCTTGAGATGCGGCATCGCCGCCTGCACCATGTAGAACATGCCATAGACATTGGTCTGGAAGGTGCGCTTGAGCTGCTTGTCCGAGATATCGTTAATGTCCTTGTCGGGATGCTGCTCGCCCGCATTGTTGACGAGAATGTCGATCTGGCCGAACGTGCGGATGGCAAGGTCTATGACCTCGCGGCAATGGTCGCGCTCGCCGATATCGCCGGCGATGATCACCGCCTTGCCGCCTTCTTCCTCGACCATCTCGGCCGTGGCCTCGGCATCGGTGTCCTCTTCCAGATAGCTGATCACGACATTCGCGCCCTCGCGCGCGAACAGCACCGCGACGGCACGGCCGATCCCCGAATCGCCGCCGGTGACGATCGCCACCTTGCCCTCGAGCCGACCCGAACCCGGGTAACGCGGCTGCCATTCGGACTTGGGATCAAGCTCGGCTTCGAGGCCGGGAAGCTGTGCCTCATGCATTTTGGATATCGTGCTGGTCATGGGGAAATGTCCTTCGATGGAGGGAGGGTGCGTGCCCGGATCAACCCAGGGTCACGTCGAGAAACATCATGATGGCCAAACCCGCCATCAGTGCAGGGGTTGCCGATCCATGCTCGATCCGGCGGCTGGTGCCGGGGATGATGTCGGCCATCACGACGAACAGCATCGCGCCGGCGGAAAAGCCCAGCGCCCAGGGGAGCGCCGCTGTCGAAGCCTGGACGATAGCAACGCCCAGCGCACCGCCGAACGGTTCGACCAGCCCAGTGGCGAGCGCGGCGAGGATGCACCGCCCCCTGCTCCAGCCCAGGGTCGACAGCGCCGCCGCCACCGCCATGCCTTCGGGAATGTTCTGGATGCCGATCCCAAGCGCGGTCGCCCAGCCGAGGCTCGCATCGTCCGACATGAAGCTGACGCCGACCGCGGTGCCTTCGGGAATGTTGTGCAGCGTCACCGCGAGGATGAACAGCAGGATGCGCCGATGTTCGGCATTGTCGGCGAGCCAGCCGGGCAGCTTCGCCAGCCGGGCGCGCGCGATCCGATCGATGCCGCGGCCGAGCTGCGCCATCGCCAGCGCGCCGAGCAGCACCGCGCCGATCACGATCACCGCCGCCATCTCGCGCGACGACCCGGTGGCCTCGGCCTGCGCGATGCCGGGGATGATCAGCGAGAAGAACGCCGCCGCGATCATCACTCCGGCGGCAAAACCCATCAACAGATTCTGCCGCCGGGCATCGGGCGGGCCGCCCAGCATGACCACCACGCCGCCCAGCCCGGTCAGCGCGCCTGCGACCAGGCTGCCGACGATGCCCAGGATCGCCAGTTCATTCATCGGCTTGGGCGCGGTGGCGAGGGGTCATGCCTGGCATCGTCACGTCAGGGTCAGACCTGCTTCATGCCGAGTTCGGCCCCGGTCACCGGATCGACCGTGGGGTCCGATGCGGTGCGCTCGGCCATCGCCAGCACGGTGCGCAGCTGGTCCTTGGGCAGCTCGACCTCGGCGGTGCCGTCGCCGCCATCGACCGGGCCGTGCGCCTCGAGGTCGTCGATCCGCTCCCACTGGTCGCCGCTGTTCCACGGGCCCTCGGTATCGCCGGGGCCGGTCGACGCGTTGACATAGAGCGAATCATAATCCCCCATCGCGCCGAGCTTGCCCGGAGGGAAATTGTCGGCGATCGTGTACAGCGCCTTTTCGAATGATTTCTGGTGGGCGATCTCGCGCGTCATCAGAAAGCCGAGCGCATCCTTGATGCCCGGATCGTCGGTCACGTTGATCAGCCGCTCATAAACGATCTTGGCGCGCGATTCGGCAGCGATATTGCTGCGCAGATCACAGGTCGGGTCGCCGCGCGAATCGACATAGGCTGCGGTCCATGGCACGCCGGACGAATTGGTGAGCGCGGGGCCGCCGCCATAGAGGATCGCCTGGGTATGGCTGTTGCCGCCAGCGGTGAGCGAGCGGTACAGGTCCGCTTCCTCCATCGCAGCCTCGGCCAGATCGCCTTTCGCGCCCTTGTTGAGCATCGCGACGATCGATCCGATCACCTCGAGATGGCTCAGCTCCTCGGTGGCGATGTCGAGCAGCATGTCCTTGCGGCCGGGATCCTCCTCGGCCAGCCCTTGCGTGAAATAGCGCATTGCCGCAGCGAGCTCGCCATCGGGTCCGCCGAACTGTTCGAGCAGCAGCGAACCGAGCACCGGGTTCGGTTCGGACACGCGCACGGTATATTGCAGGCGCTTGTTATGGGTGAACATGCGGGGGGTTTCCTTGAAATGGGGGGAGGTCCCGGAACGCGCGGTTCCGGGGCCGAAGGATCAGAGGGCGGTGGTCGTGGGGTGCGCCGTCGTCACATGCGCCGCGTTGCCGACGCGCTCTTCGCGGCGTAACGTGCGCGGGATGGTGTTGTGCTTGGGCGCCGGCATCGCCAGCGTGAGGAGCGCACCGATCAGCGGCACGCCCATGATCCAGAGCGGCAGCAGCGGAAATCCGAGAAAATAGGTCATGGGGGGTCTCCATCATTGCCGGGGCGGGGTGTCCCGACAGGATGGTGCAAGGCTGACCCCTTGAGCACGACCGCCCCATAACATGGGTCAGGCCGCGCCAATTTCGTCAGAACGAGGGGGTTTCACCTATGTAAGATTGCCCGGGCGCGCGCTCGGCTAGGTGCCGGATCAGTCCAATGCGACACGCCCGTCCGTTCCAGGACCGGCGGCCACCTTCGATCCGGAGACACCCGATGCACCGCCCGTTTTCGCACAGCCCGACCCCTGCCCTTTCGGCGCGCCCGGTGATCGTCTGTTTCTCGCACCTTCGCTGGGACCTGGTGTTCCAGCGGCCGCAGCACATCATGACCCGGCTCGCCGGCCAGTTCGACGTCACCTATTGGGAGGAGCCGCGCTTCGAGGCGGCGTGCGATTCTCCCCGGCTCGACCGCAGCAGCGTCGAGGGCGGCGTGACGCGGCTGGTTCCGGTGCTGCCCGAAGGGCTTGACGGCACCGCCATCGATCGGGCGCTCGGCGCGTTGCTCGAGGCCGAGGTCGCAGGCCACCGCGGCCCCCTGGTCTTCTGGTACTATACCCCGATGATGCTCGCGTTCAGCGCCGGCATGCAGCCCGATTTCACCGTCTATGACTGCATGGACGAGCTCGCCAATTTCGCCTTTGCGCCCGCCGATATCGCGCAGCGCGAGGCGAGCCTGATGGCGCGCGCCGACCTGGTGCTGTGCGGCGGACGCAGCCTCTACGAGGCACGCCGCAACCGTCACCCGAACGTGAACTGCTATCCGTCGGGCGTCGATATCGCGCATTTTGCGCGCGAGGCCGCGACCACTCCGGAACCCGAGGATCAGGCGCAGCTGCCACGCCCGCGCCTCGGCTTCTATGGCGTGATCGACGAGCGCATGGACCTCGCGCTGCTCGCCGAACTCGCAGCGCTGCGCCCCGACTGGGCGTTCGTGATGATCGGTCCGGTGGTCAAGATCAGCCCCGACGATCTGCCGCGCGCCGCCAATATCCATTGGCTGGGCGGACGCGATTATGCCCGGCTGCCCGATTATGCGGTGCACTGGGACGTCGCGCTGATGCCCTTCGCGCTCAACGCCTCGACGCAGTATATCAGCCCGACCAAGACCCCCGAATATATGGCGAGCGGGCTCCCGGTGGTTTCGACCCCGATTGCCGATGTCGTCGCGACCTATGGCACGCTCGGCAGCATCCGCATCGCCGAAGACGCGCGCGGATTCGTATCCGCCTGCGAAGCGTTGCTCAGCGCCGATCCGCGCACCCGCGCCGCGTGGAAGGCAGAGGCCGAAACGTGCCTGGCCGACAAGAGCTGGGACGGAACCGTCGCCCGGATCGCGCGCCAGTTGCAGGATGGGCTTGTCGCGCGGCAGGTCGCGCGGATCTCGAGCGCGCGCCCCGTCCATCGCGCGCGCCATTATGACGTGCTCGTCGTCGGCGCAGGGTTCGCCGGTGCCGTCATGGCCGAGCGGATCGCGGCAGGATCGGGCAAGTCGGTGCTGGTGATCGACAAGCGCCCGCATATTGCGGGCAATGCCTATGACCATCACGACGATGCCGGCATCCTGGTGCACAAATACGGCCCGCATATCTTCCACACCAACAGCCGCGACATTCTCGACTATCTTTCGCGCTTTACCGGCTGGCGGCCCTATGAGCATCGAGTGCTCGCCGAGGTGGACAATCAGCTGGTGCCGATGCCGATCAACCGCACGACGCTCAACGCACTTTATGGTCTGAACCTCGAGACCGAGGAGGAAGCGGCAGAATATCTCCGGTCGGTTGCGCTCGATGTCGGCGAGGTGCACAATTCGCGCGATACCGTGGTGTCGCAGGTCGGTGAGGACCTCTATGCCAAGTTCTTCGAGGGCTATACCCGCAAGCAATGGGGCGTCGATCCGCGCGAGCTCGACAAGTCGGTCGCGGCGCGGGTTCCGGCGCGGACGAATACCGATGACCGATATTTTACCGATGCGCATCAGTGCATGCCCAATCAGGGCTATACGAAGATGTTCGCCAAGATGCTGGATCACCCGCAGATCGACGTGCTGACCGGTCAGGGCTATGCCGATCTGCCCGACAATATCAGCTGGGACCATCTGGTCTGGACCGGGCCGATCGACGAATATTTCCACCATCGGCTGGGGCATCTGCCCTATCGTTCGCTGCGCTTCGAGCATGAAACGCTGCCGCAGGAACAGGCGCAGCCGGTTGCGACGGTCAACTATCCGGATTACGATGTGCCCTATACCCGCATCACCGAGTTCAAGCATCTGACCGGGCAACAGGCCGAGGTGACCAGCATCATGCGCGAATATCCGGCGGACAGGGGCGATCCCTATTATCCCGTGCCCAATGCAGCCGCGCAGGACATGTACCGGCGCTATGCGGCGCTGGCGCGCGATTGCGCGCATGTGACCTTTGTCGGTCGGCTCGCCACCTATCGCTATTACAACATGGACCAGATCGTCGGCCAGGCGCTGGCGACCTGGCGCAGGCTCGATGCGCGCTGGCGGCTTGAATCGCTCTCGACCCTGGGCGTGGTGGCCGCCGAATGAAGCACGTTGCCGAGCTTGAACAGACGGCCATCCGCCGCGTATCCGCACCCGGTCCCGAACGGGACTGGGTGCGGTGCGTGGGCCGCGCGCCCTATTTCCAGACCGAATCGGGCGCGGCCTGGGCACCGGTCGGGCATAACGAGGCGATCACCTGGCCGCATCTCGCGCCGCTCTATCGCAGGCAGGATGTCGCATCGGTCGATCAGCATTTCGCCGCGCTGAAGGCGAGCGGGGTCACATGCCTGCGCCTCATGCTCGATTACAACCAGGTCCGCCACCGCCATCTGGAAAGCCGCTGCGGCCATTTCAGCCCGGCAATGGTGCGGCTGTGGGACGATCTCATCCAGCTGGGTGAGCGGCACGATATCCGCTTCCTGCTCACCCCGTTCGACACCTTCTTCATGGCGCGGCGCTGGAAGACGCACCCCTATGCCCAGGCGACCGGCGGGCCGTGCAAGTCGCCGCGCCACATGTTCACCTGCGCCGATACGCGCGCGGCGATCATCAACCGGCTGCTGTTCGCTACCCGCCGCTGGGGGCACAGCCAGGCGGTGTTCGGCTGGGACCTGTGGAACGAGATCGACAGCTTCTATGCTGGCGGCGACATGGCGGCGGTGCATGCCTTTGTCGGCGAGGTCTCGGCTGCGCTCAGGGCCGAGGAGTTGCGCGTGCATGGCCGCAGCCATCCGCAGACGGTGTCGGTCTATCTCCCCAACCTGCTGCTGCGCCCCGATCTGGGCGAGGTGATCTTCCGCCACCCGTCGCTCGATTTCGCCAGCGTGCACCTGTACGAGAAGGGCACGATCGACCATCCGCGCGGCACGCTTGGCCCCGCCGAGGCGACCGCGCGGCTGATGACGCAAGCGATCGAGCAATGTCCGGTCGATCGCCCGTTGCTCGATACCGAGCACGGGCCGATCCATGCGTTCAAGGATCGGCACATCACGCTGCCGGATGATTTCGACACCGAGCTGTTCCGCCGCATGCAATGGGCGCATCTGGCGAGCGGCGGCGCAGGCGGCGGCATGCGCTGGCCCTATCGCCATCCGCATGTGCTGTTGCCCGCGATGCACGAAGCGCAGGGCGTGCTGGCGCGCTTCCTGCCACTGATCGACTGGTCGGACTTCCGCCGCCAGCCGCTCGGCGATCGGTTGCGCGCACCGGGCTTCGATGGCCTTGCAACCGGCTGCGGCGATGCCCGCCAGGCGATCGTGGTGCTGATGGCCAATCGCGCGCAGTGCGGCCATGCATCGACGCTCGACATTCAGGGGCTGGAGCCTGGCGTGTATAGCGTCACCCAGATGAACACGCTGACCGGAGAGGCGGAAACCGCTCAGGTCCAGACGATGCAGGACGGAACGCTCACCGTGCTGGCGGGCGGGACGGGACAGGATGTCGCGCTCGCGATAGTGCGGACCGATTCGAGCGGCTAGTCGCCGCGCTGGTCCTTGGCTGTGCGCAGCCCGATGGCGAGCGCGGCGAGCGTCACCATGTTGCGGATGTCGCGCCGCGGGCGCTCGCCATAATCGACGCGATAGACCCAGGACTGGTCGGGCACCGCGACGCCGATATAGGCAACGCCCGCGCCCTCGCGTTCGTCAGGGTCGGACGACCCGGCAAAGCCGGTAATGGCGAGCGAAAGCTGCGCATCGGCAAGACACAGGCTGTTTTCCGCCAGAGCGCGCGCCACCGGCTCGCTCACCGCGCCATGCTGGTCGATCAGGCCGGGATCGATGCCCAGCATGTCGTGCTTGGCGGCGACCGAATAGCAGACATAGCCGCGATCGAGGCAATGGCTCAGCCCCTCGATATCGGTGACCAGCGACGACAGGAAGCCGCCGGTGCAGCTTTCCGCCGTCGCCAGCTTCCAGTTCATCCTGTCGAGCCTCGCCAGCAGCGTTCGCGCGGCTGCGGTCAGCTGCGCGGAATCGGGCACCACACGTTCGTCGCGTTCCTGTTCGAGTGCTTCGGTCATGCCCGGCCCGTGCGTTCAGCTCGCCAGCGCGACCAGTTCGGGCCGGGGCAGACCTTCGGCCTTGGCCTGGGCGAGCAGTTGCTGCTTCAGCTCGGCCATCTGCGCGCCCAAGGCGACCAAGTCGATGTCCGCCTTGCGCACCTGCGCGAAGATGCTGCCGCGCTGGCGCTCTTCCTCATAGACGTGATGCTCGACCTGCTCCTTCAGCACGCTCACCTTGGCGTCATAATAGGCGTCCGAGGGCGTGCCCTGTTGCAGCGAGAGGATCAGCGTCTTGGCGCTGTCATGCTCGACCTGCGCCTCGTCCATCATGTCGTCGTCGACCGCCTCGCGGATCGCAGGATAGAAGACCTGCTCCTCGACCATCGCGTGAATGGTCAGTTCCTGGCAGATCTGCTGGACGATCTTCTGCTGCGCCGCCTCGCCGCGCGCATTGTCGTATTTCTCGAACAAGGCTTCCACCGTGCGGTGGTCATCGGCGAGCATCTGCAACGCGTCGCGGCTTTCCTTCTGGGCCATGTCTCTCTCCTTTGTCGAACGGGTCAGGCGAGGATCAGCCCCGCCATGTTCATCTCGCGGCTGAGCTTCTTGTTCTCCTCGTCGCTCAGACGCTCGCGCAGCGCGGGGAACAGCTCGTCCTCTTCCTGGCGCATATGCTCCTCGAGCGCGCTGCGCAGGCGGCCGAGCGTTTCGTTGAACGCCGGATCGCCCTTGTCCATATGGCCGAGCGCGTAGAGCATCGCCTTGACCTCGCCATGGTCGCTGTTGAGCGACTTGGCCGCATCACCCTCGCCGCCCTGGCCGAGCACGGGATAGATGACATTCTCTTCCTGCATCGCGTGCTTGGTGATCATGTGCTTGAGGTTCATCAGCAGCATCGCGCGGCGGTCGGTCTGCTCGGGCGAGAGCTGTTCGAGCTTGTCGATCACGGCCAGCGTCGCCTTGTGCTCCTTGATCAAGCCTTCGCACCAGTCCTGCGCCATCGCGGTGGGGGCCTGGACCGCCATCTTGCGGCCGATATTGGCGATCGCCGCCACGCCTGCAGTGAGCAGCAGGCCCTTGACCGAGCTGCTCAGGATCGAGCTTCCGCCCTGTCCGTTGGGGGTGCGACCATTGTGCGTTCGTGAATGAGCCATGGGGTGTTCCTCTCGATGGGGGCCGCCGATTCGGGGAGGCGGCGGCTTCGGACCTTTGTGTCGCGCAGCCGCGAACAACCCACACCGGCCTATGTTAGCGCCCCCCGCAATTGCCGCGCCTAGCCTTGCAGCCTCATTTTGCGAGAAGGACGGAGCCATGACCGACAAGACGCGTATCCCCGACGACATGGAAGCGCGGACCGGCAAGGGTGGTGCGGGAGAATCGGGCGGCGGCGCCTATCCCAACCCGCACACCGGCAAGGAGCTGCGCGGCGAAAAACGGGGTTTCATCGAAGGTGGACAGAGCGAGAACCGCTATTACGGGCCGAAACATGCGCAAGGCAATGCCGCCAAGAATGCCGGGCGCGACGATCTGGCAGGCGACAAGGTCCATGAGGGCATGTGATCTGCCCGGCGCGCCTGCCCGATGAGCAGGGAAGGCGCGCTGGTCTTCACGACCGACGACATGCCCGGCATCACCCGCAAGCGGCGCGGCAAGGGCTTCAGCTATCACGATGCGAAGGGAAAGCTGATCCGAGACAGGGCGGTACGCCAGCGCATCGACAGCCTGGCCATCCCGCCCGCTTATGAGCAGGTGTGGATATGCCCCGACCCCAACGGCCATCTGCAGGCGACCGGGCGCGATGCCCGCGGGCGCAAGCAGTATCGCTATCACCCCGCCTATCGCGAGCAACGGGACGCGGCGAAGTTTGCCCGGCTTGCCAGTTTCGGGGCGAAACTTCCCGCAATCCGCGAACGGGTGGAAAAGGATATTTCCTCGAAGGGAACATCGCGCACCTGCGTGATGGCGACGATCATTCACCTGCTCGACTGTACCGCGATCCGCATCGGCAATGCGCTGTACGCCAAGCAGAACCGGTCCTACGGCTTGACCACGCTGCACTGCCGCCATGTCGCGCTCGAGGCCTCGCAGATCCGCTTCCGCTTCAACGGCAAGAGCGGGCGCAAATGGGATGTGAGCCTGCGCCACCGGCGCGTCGCCAAGGTGCTGCGCGGCCTGCAGGAGCTGCCCGGCCAGCAGCTGTTCCGGTACAAGGACGGCGACGAGCTGCGCGCGGTCACGTCGGACGATATCAACGCCTATCTGCGCGAGATCGGCGGCGAGGATTTCTCGGCCAAGGATTTCCGCACCTGGTGCGGCACCGTCACGGCTTGCTCGGTGCTGTGCGAGCTGCGTCAGCAGGAGGATGCGCCGCCTGCAGAAAAGGCAATCCGCGAGGCGGTGGCGCGCGCCGCCGATGCGCTGGGCAACACGCCCACCATATGCCGACAGTCCTATATCCATCCGCAGCTGCTCGAAGCCTATCGCGATGATGACCCGATGTTCCGCCGCACCGACCCGGACGAAGCCGAACCGGCGGTGCTCAAGCTGCTGAAAAAGCGCCGTTGAGGGGAACCTGCACGGCTCTGGCGCGTGTCCCTTGCACACCTTCATGGATGGACCCGAAAAGGAGCCGCACCCGCGTGCCTGACAGCCTTGTGCATTTGATCGTCCCCGCCGAAACCCATCAGGAGGCAAGGCCATTGGCGCTGCTGCTTGATTTTGACGGGACGCTGGTCGAGATTGGCGACACGCCCGATGCTGTCGCGATCAGCCCGGCCATGGCCGACACGCTGGCCGAAGCGTCGCGCACCCTGGCTGGCCGCATCGCGGTGGTGAGCGGCCGCTCGCTCGAACAGCTGCACCGCTTGCTTCCCCCCGCACTGGCAGGCGGCGTGATCGCGGCCAGCCATGGTCAGGAGCTGAGCGTCGACGGCGCGGTCCAGGCCCCTCGCCCCACACGGCTGTTCGCCGATCTTGCCTTCGAGGCGGCCCTGCATTTCGAGGACTTTCCCGGCATCGTCATCGAGGAGAAGAGCTTCGGGCTGGGCGTGCACTACCGGCTGATGCCGCAGTTGCGCGACCGGGCTGAGCAATGGGCGCTGGCGCAGGCCGCCGCGCACGGGCTGGTCGTCCAGCAGGGCGACATGGTGTTCGAGCTGCGGCCCGGCGGATCGGACAAGGGCGATGCGGTGCGCGCCATCATGGCGCTGGATCGCTTTGCCGGCAGCGCGCCGGTGTTCATCGGCGACGATCTGACCGACATCCCTGCTTTCGAAGCGACGCGCGCGCTGGGCGGCCAGGCGATCAGCGTCGGCTCGCGCACCGCCGATCACAGCGACGAGCGGCTCGACAGCGTCGAAGGCGTGCGTCGGCGCATCGCGGCGCTGATCGCATGAGTGCGGCGATGAGGGACGCCATGAACCTCTGGCCCATCGGCAATTGCGAGATCGCCGCGCTGGTCGATCCCAATGCCCGCATCGCCTGGGGCTGCCTGCCGCGCTTCGATGGCGATCCGGTGTTCTGCTCGCTGCTCGAACCCAGGCAGGACCATGGCTATTGGGACATCGTGCTCGAGAACTGCGCACATACCGAGCAGCACTATATCCGCAACACCCCCGTGCTGGTCACGCGCATGTCGTGCAATGCGGGCAATGTCATCGAGGTCGTGGATTTCATGCCGCGCTTCCCGCGCCATGGCCGCATGTTCCGCCCGGTGGCGATTGCACGGATCGTCCGCGTCATCAGCGGGTCCCCCCGCATCTCGGTGCGGCTGCGCCCCGCTTATGCCTGGGGCGAGGGTTCGCCCCGGCTCACATCGGGCTCCAATCACATACGCTATATCCTGGGCGAACAGGTCCAGCGATTGACGTCGAACGCCCCTTTGGGGTGGATCCGGGACGAGCGCATGTTCAGGGCAGAACGCGACCTCTATTTCTATTTCGGCCCCGACGAAGGGTTCGACGCGCAGCTAGAGGCGCGGATGGAGGCAATGCTCGACGAGACCGTCTCGACCTGGCAGCACTGGGTGCGCGGGCTCAACTTGCCGCTCGAATGGCAGGAGGCGGTGATCCGCGCCGCGATCACGCTCAAGCTGTGCCAGTACGAACAGACCGGCGCGATCGTCGCGGCGCTCACCACCTCGCTGCCCGAACATGCCGATTCGGGGCGCAACTGGGATTATCGCTTCTGTTGGATCCGCGATGCCTATTTTACCGTGCAGGCGCTCAACCGGCTCGGCGCGCTCGACGTGCTCGAATCGTACCTGCATTACTTGCGCAACATCGTCGATGCAGCGCGCGGCGGGCATATCCAGCCGCTCTACGGCATCGGCGGCGAAGCAACCCTCACCGAGCATGTCATGCCCGCGCTCCAAGGCTTTGCCGGCATGGGTCCGGTGCGATCGGGCAACCAGGCCTATGAGCAGGTCCAGCACGATGCCTATGGCCAGATCGTGCTGTCGAGCGTGCAGGCCTTTTTCGACCAGCGGCTGCTGCGCCAGGCGACCGTGCAGGATTTTGAGGCTCTGGAAGTCGTCGGCCACCGCGCCTTTGCAATGTTCAACGAGCCCGATGCGGGCCTGTGGGAGCTGCGCACCCGCGCGCATGTCCATACCTATTCCGCCGCGATGTGCTGGGCCGCATGCGACCGGCTCGCCAATGCGGCAGGCGCGATCGGGCGGCCCAAGGCGGCGATGTTCTGGGGCGAGCGCGCCGAGCATATCCGTACCCATATCGACGCCCATGCCTGGAGCCATGCGGGCAACCATTATTCGGCGGTGCTGGGCGAACGCACGCTCGATGCCAGCCTGTTGCAACTGCTCGACCTGAAATTCATCCGCGCCGACGATCCGCGCTTCATATCGACGCTCGACGCGATCGAGGGCGGGCTGCGCCGGGGCAGCCATATGCTGCGCTATGCCGACGAGGACGATTTCGGCCCGCCGCAATCGGCGTTCAACGTCTGCACCTTCTGGCTGATCGAGGCGCTGCACGCCACCGGCCGCTATGGCGATGCCCGTTCGCTGTTCGAGGAAATGCTGAGCCGCCGAACCCCGGCCGGCCTGCTCTCCGAAGATATCGACCCCAGCACCGGCGCGCTGTGGGGCAATTATCCGCAAACCTATTCGCTGGTGGGGCTGATCCAGTGTGCAGGCCTTCTCTCCCGCCCCTGGAGTGACGCACGATGAACCGTCTGATCTGCATATCCAACCGTGTCCAGGCCGCGCATAGCGGCGCGAACAGCAATCGCGGCGGGCTCGCCGTCGCGCTTTCCGCCGCGCTCCGGGAAAGCAACGGCATCTGGTTCGGCTGGTCGGGCGAGCAGACCGACGAATTTACCGGCCAGATCAGCTTCCGTCGCCAGGACGGGGTGGCCACCGCGACCATCGATCTCGAGGCACAGGATATCGAGGAATATTATAACGGCTTTGCCAACCGCACGCTGTGGCCGCTCTTCCACTACCGGCTCGATCTGACCGAGATCGCCCGCGACTTTGCCGGGGGCTATGCGCGCGTCAATCAGCGCTTTGCCGAGACGGTGGCGCCGCTGATCGAGCCCGACGACATGATCTGGGTGCACGATTATCACCTTATGCCGCTCGGCCAGCGGCTGCGCGAGCGCGGGTTCGATAACCGGCTCGGCTTCTTCCTCCACACCCCCTGGCCACCCGCCAGCCTGATGATGTCGCTCCCGGGCCATCGCGAGCTGGTCAAAAGCCTCCTCAGCTATGACGTGATCGGCTTCCACACCGACGAATGGCGCGCCTCGTTCATCGACTATATCGTCACGCACCTGGGTGCCGAACTCGACGGCGATCATGCGCTGCTCGACGGGCGCTCCACCCGGCTGCTGATCTGCCCGATCGGGCTCGACACGGCGGAGTTCACCTCCGCGCTTGGGACCCCGGCGGCGCGCGATGCCGAACAAAGGCTGATCACCAGCGCGGTCGGGCGGCAGGTGATCGTCGGCGTGGACCGGCTCGACTATTCCAAGGGGCTGCAGGAGCGCTTCCTGGCCTATGAGCAGCTGCTCACCACCCGGCCCGAATTGCGCGAGAAGCTGTTCCTGTTGCAGATCGCGCCGCCCTCGCGCGGCGACGTGCCGAGCTATCAGCAGATCCGCGCAGAGCTGAACGCACTGTCGGGCGGGATCAACGGCGAGTTCGCCTCGATCGACTGGGTGCCGGTGCGCTATGTCAACAAGGGCTATGCGCGCGAGGAGCTGTTCGGGATCTACCGCGCCTCGCGCGTCGGGCTGGTCACACCCTTGCGCGACGGGATGAACCTGGTCGCCAAGGAATATGTCGCGGCGCAGGATCCCGAGGACCCCGGCGTGCTGGTGCTGTCGCGCTTCGCCGGCGCGTCGGTGCAGCTCGATGCCGCGCTGATCATCAACCCGCACAGCAGCGAGGACATGGCCGATGCGATCGCGCGCGCGCTCACCATGCCGCTTGAGGAGCGGCGCGAGCGCCATGCCGCGATGCTGGCCTCGGTGGTCAAGCAGGACGTGCGCTGGTGGAGCGCGCGCTTCATCGCCGCGCTGCAGCCGCCCCAGCCGAGCGAGGATCGCCCCCGGCTTGCGCTCGCCGGCGGCAAGGGCTGAATACCGACGGCCATCGTCTGCAAAAAAAATGGCGACCCGAAGGCCGCCAGTGAGGTGGAGAGAAGGAGCGGATCCGCTCTGTTTGTCCGCCGTTACTGATCGGTGGTCGAACCGGTCGCGCGCGGGGCGCGGTTGGCGCTCGACGATTCGTTCGCTGTGCCCATGCTACCGTCCTGCATCGCGCCGCTGCGGTTGCCCGTGCCCACCCCGGCGGTCGTGCCATTGGCACCCTGGCCATTCTGTTCCAGCCAGTCGTGATGCTTCTGGATGACCGGGATGACCTGTGTCGCAAAGCCCTTGAGCTCGTTATTGTCGCCGCTCTGGGCATAGCCCTGATGCAGCGCCAGCGCCTTGCGGTGCGCCGCCATCTGCTGGCTCAGATATTCGCGATCGAAGGCCTCGCCCCGTGCCGCCTTCAGCCGGTCGATCATCGCCTGATGTTCGGTATCGAGCCGCGCCGGGGGCTGGGTGCCCAGATTGGCGCGCGTCACCATCGCCTTCATGTCCTGCGAGGATTTTGTGTGGTCAGTGACCATCATCCGGCCGAAATCCTTGACCTGTTGCGACTGGCCGTTCTTTGCTGCCAGCTCGCCCGCCTGGATCTCGTACAAATCCGAATTGGCGGCCTGCGCCACATAGGTGCCAGTCGATACCGGTGTTGCCGTGACGGCGGGATCGTTCGCCGAATTCATTGCCATATCGTCCTGCCCGGTCGCAGCCGCATCGCCCGCTGCCGTGTCCGAGCGCGCGCCATCGGGTGCATCGCAGGCCGCCACCAGCAGGGCCGCCGTCAAGATTGCCATATTCCGCATAACCACATCCTTTCGATGGTTGGTGCGGCAGGAATAGGCGGGGCTAGGCGAGGGTGAACTTACATAGGCAAGTCCATTTCGGCGTTCAGCGCAACGGCCCTCCCCGCGCGCTCTGCATCATGCGCGCGATCATCTGCACCATCTCGGTAAAGCTCTGGTGCGACAGCGGCTTTTCGAAGCGCGTGACCTCGCGAAAGCAATCGGCAATCGGGTCTTCGCCATAGCCGGTGCAGAAGAGAAAGGGGATGTCCAGCGCCTCGAGATGGCGGGCAAGGGGAAAGACCAGCGTGCCGCGCAAGTTGATATCGAGCACAGCCACATCGACCGATCCCGCCTGATCGAGCGCTTGCAGGGCAGCGTCGAGGGTTGCGGCCGGCCCAACGATCTGCGCGCCATGCGCAACCAGCCGCCGCGAGAAATCATCGGCGATCAGGAAATCGTCTTCCACGACGAGGACGCGGCAGCCGCGCAGCAAGGCTTCGTCAGACGGCGGTGATGTCATTGACCACTCAAGCTTTTTTCACTGGAACGGATGAGTTCGGTTTCCCTGTGCAACATACTCGCAGGCCGTGCGTAGGTTCCCCACAAGACGCCATGGGAGGCCGAAAATCTTGACGCCGCACGTCACCTTGAAGCTGCGCGGCTTTGGCGAATTGAACAGCGCGTCTGAAGCCTGGCTGGCCAAGCGGGTGCAACGCGATGTGCGCGCCCTGCCCCCGCGGGTCGATCTCGTGCGTCAGGGCGAAGGCAGCGGTCCGCTGCATGTGCTGATCGAAGGCTGGGCAATCCGCTACAAGACGCTCGAGGATGGGCGCAGGCAGATTCTCTCGGTCCTCATCCCCGGCGATATCTTCGACATCAACGGCCATCTCGCAAAATCGATGGACCACAGCATCGCCACGCTGACCCAGACGAGAGTCGGGCTGCTGGACGACGATTTTCTCGATATCGCCCGCGCCCGGCATTCCGACCTAGAGAAGCTGCTCTGGTGCGACATGCATGTTTCCTCCGCCATCCAGCGCGAACGGTCCACCTCGCTCGGACAGCGCACGGCGCGCGAGCGGATGGCGCATTTTCTGTGCGAGCTGTTCCTGCGTCAGCGCTCGGTCGGGCTCAGTACCGGCCGCAGGTGCAGCTTCCACCTCACCCAGACCGAACTGGCCGAGGCGCTCGGCATGACCCCGGTCTATGTCAATCGGACCCTGCAGGATCTGCGCCGTGACGGGCTGATCCAGCTCGAACAGAAATGTCTGACGGTGCTCGACCTGCCGCGGCTCGAAGCAACCGCGCTGTTTGATGGCGGTTATCTCAAGATCTGCGATGCCGATGGCGGGGCAGGTGCGCACAAGGAGAATGCCCATGCCTTCTAGCTGGTCCGGCCCGGTCCAGACGCTCAACCATTTCATCGCTACGCTGCCGCTGCTCGTGTGGCGCGCGGGGCGCGATGGGGCGTGGCTCTGGGCGAGCCCGCAATGGGAGGCGTTTACCGGCCAGAGCGAGGCCGAGTATGTCGGCGATGGCTGGCTTGATGTCGTCCATCCCGACGATCGCGAGGCTGCGCAGACCGCATGGAGCCTCGCGTCCGATCGGCAGAGTTTCGAGGTCGAATTTCGCATCCGAAAGGCGGAAGAAGACCGCTATTACTGGCACAAGACCCGCGCCGGACCGGTCCACGGCGATGATGGCAGCATCATCGAATGGCTGGGCACCTCGACCGATATCGACGACCTCAAGCGATTGCGCGACCAGGAGCGGTCGCTGCTGGGGGAGTTGCAGCATCGCGTCCGCAACACGCTGGGCGTGGTGCGGGCGCTGTCGCGGCGGACGGCAGACCATTGCGATACCATTGAGGATTTCGTCGCCAAGTTCGACGGGCGCATCAACACCTTCGCGCGCACCCAGTCGCTTTCGACCCGCTCAGCGACTGGCCAGGTCAACCTTGCCGATCTGGTGCATGACGAGCTGCTGAGCCACCATCTCGACGGCGAGGAACAGGTGCGCGCCGAAGGGCCGGACATCATGCTGGGGGTCAAGGCCGCGAACATGCTGGGCCTGGCAATCCACGAGCTTGCCAGCCATGCGGTGACCTTTGGCGAACCGGGTGATCCGCCGCCGCGCCTGCAGGTGCAATGGGGCATTGACGATAGCGCCGCCAAGCCGCTGCTGACGCTGATCTGGAAGGAAGAGGGCCGCAACCTCTCAGATCCCGATCAGGCGCTGGGCGCACTGGCGCGCGATTTTGTCGAGCGCGCGCTGCATTACGAGATGGACGCCGAGACTGCGATCGAGACGCTGCCCGGCGGGCTGATGTTCGATGTGCGCTTGCCGCTCGCTCGCGCGCAGGATCGCGACAGCTGACCGCGGAATATGCGGATTTTATCGGTACTTACCAACCCATGTGATGATCGCGGGCGGCCTCGCCGCCTAATCCTGACCCCGACACGGTGCCTTTACCCACCCCCCGACGAGCCTTGAGGGGCACCGTGTCACCATTGCTCGCAACCAGGGACACAGGCCATGAACATCGCCAACTGGGCCCGATACGGGCTCGCTGCCACGCTTGCCACTGCGGCAGGCGGGGTCCTGATCTATCGCCGCAAGCCGGGCATCAACCATGATGCCGCCCCCGCGCGCAGCGCCCGGCACCGCCGACGCTTTGGCGATTATCGCGTCACCGGCGCCACCGTCACCATCCGCGCCACCCCCGAGCAGATCCGCGCCTGCTGGCAGGGCACTGCACAGCTCTGGTCGGTACTCGAATATCTGCCCTTTCCCGAAGGCAACCAGCCCGATCTGCTGCTGCCCCCATCCGAACTGCGCGACATGGCCTCGCGCCCGCTGCTCACCCGGATCGTCGCCGAGCGCGAGGACGAGCTGATCGCCTGGCGCTCCGAGGGCGAGGGCCATGCCGATATGCACGGCCGACTGCGCTTTCGCGACAATGGCGACAAGGGCACGGCGGTCGAGGTGATCATGGCGGTGCGTCCGCACCATTTTGCGTCTGCCTGGAAGACCGAGGCGATGATGGCCGAAGCGCTCGAGCTGGGCCTGCTGCGCGATCTGCGCCGGATGAAGATGCTGGTCGAGACGGGCGAGATCGCCACCGCGAAGATGCGCCCCGACGCCGCCTGAGGCCCGTGCATCCCGATCCCCCGAATACAAGGAACCTCAAGCCATGCGTGCTGCCACCTTTCAGGGCAAGGGCGATATCGACGTCCGTCAGATGCCCGACCCTGCCATCGTCAACCCGCGCGACTGCATCATCGAAGTCACCTCCACCGCGATCTGCGGGTCGGACCTCCACCTGTATGACGGCGTGATCCCTGCGGTCGAAAAGGATGACATATTGGGTCACGAGTTCATGGGCCGGGTCGTCGCCGTGGGCAAGGATAGCACGCTTGAGGTCGGCCAGCGCGTCGTCGTGCCCTTCACCATCTTCTGCGGCCAATGCTTCCACTGCAGCGAGCAGCGCTACAGCAATTGCGACAACAGCTGCCCGGTCGAGGACCAGGAAGTCGCCGAAAAGGCGTTCGGCCACCCGATGGCTGGCATGTTCGGCTATTCGCACCTGACCGGGGGCTATGCCGGTGGCCAGGCCGAATATGTCCGCATCCCCTATTCGGACGTCGTGCCTTTGGTCGTGCCCGAGGATATTCCCGACGAGCGGCTGCTGTTCCTCTCGGATATCCTGCCCACCGGCTGGATGGCCGCGCTCAACGCCGAGATCGCGCCGGGCGACACCATCGCGGTCTGGGGCTGCGGCCCGGTCGGGCTGTTCACGATCCTCAGCGCCTTCCAGCAAAAGGCCGGGCGCGTGATCGCGATCGACGGTGTCCAGGGGCGGCTCGACATGGCCGAGCAGCTGGGCGCCGAGCCGGTCAATTTCCACGAGACCGACATTCTCGATGCGCTCAAGCAGATGACCGGCGGGATCGGCCCTGATGCGGTGATCGACGCGGTCGGCATGGAAGCGCACGGCTTTGTGGTCGACAATATCGCCGACCGGATCAAGCAGACGGTCGGCCTGGGGCAAGACCGTGCGCATGTGCTGCGCCAGGCGATCATGGCCTGCCGCAAGGGTGGGCGCGTCTCGGTCCCCGGTGTCTATGGCGGCAAGGCCGATCTGTTTCCCCTGGGTGCGATGATGCAGAAGGGGCTGCAGCTGCGCACCGGTCAGACGCATGTTCGACGCTATACGGCGGAACTACTCGACCTCATCGAGCGTGATGTCATTGATCCCAGTTTCTTGATCAGCCACCGCCTGCCGCTCGACGAGGCAGCGACCGGCTACCGCAATTTCCGCGATCATCAGAATGAATGGATCAAGGTGGTCATGCACCCCTGATCGCGGTCCCGAGGAGAATACCCATGGAATACAGCATTTTCGGCATCGTCATCCTGATTCTGGACGTGATCGCGGTGCTCAGCGTCTGGGGCAGCGGTGCCACCACCACGACCAAATTGCTCTGGACGCTGCTCATCGTCATCCTTCCGGTAATCGGTCTGATCGCCTGGTTCTTCCTCGGCCCCAAGCGCGGGCGGGTCTGACCGCGGCGTTGGTCAGCCCGGCGGCAGGATGAAGGCCCGTAACGGCTGCCAGGCTTCGGCCTTGGCAGCGAGGGGCAGTGTATAAGCCGGGCTGCTCGACGGCAAAGGCACGATCGGCAGGTCCAGCCCGGCCAGCGCGCGCAGCGCGCCCCTCGCCGACAGCGCACCATTGCAGCCGATCGCGCGCAGATGCGGCAGCCGCTCGACCAGCGGGCGCAGCGGATTGGCCACGGCATCGCGAATATCGCCATCCAGGCTCGATCCGCGCCGCGCCGACCCGATCACATCCCACAGACCGATGCCGCGCGCGCCGATTCGCTCGAGCCGCGCGGCATAGTCGAGCGCGACCAGCGATTCGCCGATCACTCGCTCCATCAGCGCCCAGAAATGGTTGCGCGGATGCCCGTAATAGCGCCCAGCCGCCAGCGACGCCCGGCCCGGCAGACTGCCCAGCAGCAGCAGCGTGCAGGTCTGCGGCAGCACCGGTGCAAGGCTGCTGACGGGATCGGGAAGCGGGCGAGAGTGCGTCATGTCGGCGTTTCAGCGCGCCGCGACGAGGCGCGCACTATCCTGCACAAGGCTGGCCGATCGGGGTTTTTCGGGGAAGGAAATGGATGCCCCCCAAGGATTCGAACCTTGATTAACGGAGTCAGAGTCCGTGGTCTTACCATTAGACGAAGGGGCAATAGGCGGTCGCAATTAGGCGCGTCGGCGGACGCGGTCAAGACCCAAATCGCGACGAATCGGTGCCAAGCTTGCGCATTCACCGCATATTGGCTAGCCTTGGCCTCAAGTACCGGCGAAGCGTGGACATATTGGCCGCGTGGGCATGCCCGGATGAGAAAAAGAGCGATTTTGGCATGGTGGAGCGACCCACATCCATGCCGCAGGCCGAATCCCCCGCAATCACCCCGTCCGATGGCGGCAAGGTTGCCAAGGAACTGGCAAATCCTGCCAGAAATGGCCGGAATGCGGCACGACAGCGAGGCAGGTCCAAGACGGGTGCCCATCAGGGCCAGCGCGGCCCGGGGCCCGCACCCGGCACACCGACGCGAATCACCGAATCCAGACCGGCAAAGAGCGGCCATGGCGATCGTGGCGGCTGGAATGCCCGGCGCGCCTATGCCGCGATCGATCTCGGCACCAACAATTGCAGATTGCTGATCGCGAAACCGGCCGCGGACGGCTTTGTCGTGGTCGATGCGTTCTCCCGCGTCGTGCGGCTGGGCGAGGGCCTTGGCCAGAGCGGACGGCTGAGCGATGCCGCAATGGATCGCGCGGTCGCCGCTTTGTCGATCTGCGCCGACAAGCTGCGCCGCCGCCATGTCGCGCTGGCGCGGTCGGTCGCGACCGAGGCGTGCCGCAAGGCGAGCAACGGCCCGGCCTTTATCGATCGCGTGCGCCGCGAAACCGGGATCGTGCTCGACATCATCACCGCCGAGGAAGAGGCGCGGCTCGCGGTCCTTGGCTGTCATATCCTGCTCGAACCCGGCGATGGCCCGGCGCTGATCTTCGATATCGGCGGCGGATCGACCGAGCTCGTGCTGGTCGACAGCTCAGGCCCGGTGCCCGACATTCTCGACTGGATGAGCGTGCCCTGGGGCGTGGTGACGCTGACCGAGAGCGAGCGCTTCGATCATGACGATCCCGAGTCGCGCGCGGCCGCCTATACGCGCATGCGAGCGCGGGTGATGGACGGCTTTGCCCCCTTTGCCCGCCGGTTGCCGGAGCTGCCCGATGCAGAGCGGCGGCTGCTCGGCACCAGCGGCACGGTGACGACGCTCGCCAGCCTGCATCTCGACCTGCCTTGTTATAACCGCGACGCGATCGACGGGCTGATCGTGCCGTCCGAATCGATGCGCGCCATCAGCGCGCGGCTGGCGGGCATGAGCCTGAACCAGCGGCGCGAACTGCCCTGCATCGGCAAGGAGCGCGCCGATCTGGTGGTGGCGGGCTGCGCCATTCTCGAATCGATCCTCGACATATGGCCCGCCATGCGGCTGGGCGTCGCCGATCGCGGCATTCGCGAGGGCATATTGCGCGCATTGATGGGCAAGGATGCGCCGCAACCACGCTCCGCGCATGAGCAACGCGCATGAGCGGCGACGGCAAGGATGGCGGTGCCGGCAGCGGTAGCGGCGGCGGAAGGATTCCCGGCGATTCGCGGCGCAAGGCCAAGGGCAAATATGGCGATGGTCTCAAGCAACGGGTCAAGACTGCGCGCGGGCGCACCGCCTCGTCCAACCGCTGGCTCGAGCGCCAGCTCAACGATCCCTATGTCCGCAAGGCCAAGGCCGAAGGCTATCGCAGCCGCGCGGTGTACAAGCTGGTCGAGCTCGACGAGAAATTCGCCATCGTGCGCAAGGCGCGGCATGTGGTCGATTTAGGCATTGCGCCGGGCGGCTGGTCGCAGCTGGTGCGCCGGGTGAACCCCAAGGCGGCAGTGGTCGGCATCGACCTGCTGCCGGTCGACCCGATCGAGGGCGTCACCATCTTCCAGATGGACTTCATGGCCGATGATGCGCCGGGCAAGCTGATCGATGCGCTCGGCGGCAGGCCCGATCTGGTTCTGTCCGACATGGCGGCGAACACCGTCGGCCACAAGCAGACCGATCATCTGCGCACCATGGGGCTGGTCGAGGCGGCGGCGCATTTCGCGGTCGATCAGCTGATCGAGGGTGGGACCTTCGTTGCCAAGGTGCTGGCCGGTGGCACCGACAACGACCTGCTCACGCTGCTCAAGCAGCATTTCAAGACCGTGAAGCACGCCAAGCCGCCTGCCAGCCGCAAGGGCAGCAACGAATGGTATGTCGTGGCGCAAGGTCGCAAACCGCGAGCAGCGTCTGCGGGCGGCGACGAACTGGCCTGAAACTGGGGGTGATTCGCCTTGCCCTGTGGGGCGGAATGGCGATGCTGGGGGCTGATGCAGCCTGACCGATGCGCTGCCATGGACGTGGGGGCCTCATGATCCATCGCAATTTGCTGGTTCTGGCGTCGATCGTGTTCATCGACATGGCCGGTATCGGCCTGATCGTGCCGGTGATGCCGTCGCTGATCCAGTCGCTGACAGGGCAAGGCCTCGATCACGCGGCGACCTGGGGCGGCTGGCTGCTGTTCACTTATGCTGCGATGCAATTCCTGTTCGCGCCGGTGATAGGGGGGCTGAGCGACCGGTTCGGGCGGCGTCCGGTGCTGCTGGCGACACTGGCGCTTTTGGGCGTCGACTATGCGCTGATGGCTTTTGCCCCGAGCCTTGCCTGGCTGTTCGCAGGCCGCGCCATTTCGGGCGTGATGGGCGCAAGCTATGCCGCCGCGAACAGCTGCATCGCCGACAGCATTCCGGCCGAGCGGCGCGGGGCGGCGTTTGGCATGCTCGGCGGCGCGGGCGCAGCGGGCTTCGTGCTCGGCCCGGCGATCGGCGGGCTGATCGGCCAGTTTGGCGACCGGCTGCCGTTTGTCGCTGCGGCTCTGTTGTGCGCCGCCGGGGCGGTTTTCGGGCTGTTGCGGTTCGAGGAAACGCTTCTTCCCGAGCGGCGGCGGCGATTCGATCCCTTCCGATCCAATCCGCTGGGCACGATTCGCCGAATGCGGCGCATCCCGCTGGTCATGGGATGCCTCTGCGCGATCTTCCTGATGCAGCTCGCCAGCCAGGCGCAGCTTTCGGTCTGGGCCTATTATGGCACGGCGAAATTCGAGTGGACGCCTGCGGTCACCGGCGCAACCATCGCGCTGTTCGGCATATTGCTGGTTTTGACCCAGGGCGTGCTGTCGGGCAAGGCCATCGCCCGGTTCGGCCCGGTGCGCACCGCGACGATCAGCCTGCTGTTCTCGATCCCCTCGTTTCTGACGCTCGCCTTTGCGCCGAGCACGCCCGTGGTGATCCTGGGTGTGATCATCGGCGCCATCCCGGGCATGTGCTTCCCGGCGATGCAGCAGCTGATGAGCCCCCGCGTGGCCGAAGATGCGCAGGGCGAGTTGCAGGGTGCCATCGCCAGCACCATCAGCCTGACCGCGATCATCGGGCCGCCGCTGATGACCGGGGTGTTTGCCGCTTATGCCGATGCCCAGGGCCCTTTCTTCCCGGGCGCACCCTTTGTCGTTGCAGCAGGGCTGATGGCGGGCGCGGTGACGGTGCTGACGGTCACGCTGCTGCGCCATGCCGGGCAACCCTCCGCCGCCTGAGCGCAGCAAAAAGCCCCGCCCGCGATGTGCGGACGGGGCTTTTTAGCGTTACCCTTGCAGAGCGATCAGAAACGGCCGCGCAGGGTGATGCCATAGGTGCGCGGTTCGCCCAGGAAGGCCGAGAAAATCTGGCGTCCACCGGGGAATTGCGGATCGACGAACGGCGCTGCGGTCGTACCGGCCTGGAACGGGCTGTTGAACGCGACCTGGGTGAAGTCCTCGTTGAACAGGTTCTGTGCCCAGAGCTCGACCGCCCAGGCCTGGTCCGGACCGCGCAGGCCGACGCGTGCGTTGACCACCACGAAGCTCGGCTGTTCCTTCTGCGGGAACAGGTCCGATCCGGTGTTGAAGGCATCGGTCACGCGGGTGTCGAGATAGACCAGACCCGAGAGGCCGTTATTGCCGATATCCGGCGTCCAGGCCATCGATCCGGTCAGCGTCAGCTCGGGCGCGTTCGACAGGTTGTCGCCGGGCAGCTTGCGCAGCGCCGGATCCAGCGGCGCGCCGTTGCGGTTGCCGATCAGGTTGTTGCGATAGCTGGTATCGGCATAGGTCAGACCGCCATTGACCGTGAAGGTGCGCGACGGACGGATCGAGGCTTCGAGCTCGACGCCTTGGGCGACCACGCCATAGGTCACGTCGCCACGGGCACAGCCGCCGGTCGTGGCGCTGAGATCGCGGTCGGCGCCGGCGAGATCGGTCGAGCAGCCGTTGACCGTCTGCACCAGGAAGACGGTGCCGTTGAAGGTGTTGAGCTGGAAATTCTCGAACTGCTGACGGAACAGCGCGAGGTTGATGGTCAGCGGACCGCGCGAATATTTCGCGCCCAGTTCGAACGCATCGACGATTTCCTGGTCGAACTGCAGGTTGCGCACCAGCGCCTGCGCACCGCCGACCGCCGCGAAGGTGGTCACCGGAGCGCCGCCCAGCGGAGCGACGACCGGGCCCTTGAGCGCCGAACGGTCGAGGTTGAAACCGCCTGCCTTGTAGCCGCGCGAATAGCTGCCGTAGAGCAGCAGATCGTCGGTGGGCTTCCACGACAGCACCGCAGTGCCGGTGAACTCGTTCTCGCTGCGGCGATCGCGGATCGATACGCCGTTGAGCTCTGCGGTCGAGTTGCCCTGGCAGCCCAGGCCGACCAGAGCGCCAGCCAGCGCGCGTGCGGTGGCATTGGGGCTGATCAGATCGTCGGTGAGCGATGCCTGCAGGCGGGTACAGACGGTGTTGTCGTTGCTGAAGGTCGCGTTGAAGCGCTTGCGCTCGTTGGTGTAGCGCAGGCCGACCGTCAGATCGAGATTGTCGGTGATGTGGAAGATATTGTGCGTGAAGAACGCATAGTTGCGGCTGTTCTGGAAATAGCGATCGCTGATCGAGCCGAGATTGTTGAGCGTATCGAGCAGCGCGAAGCCGTTGGCGATATCCGCGCCGGTCTGTCCACCGCCGCTCGCCGCAGCCAGCGTGGCGGGACCCACGCCGGGTACGACGCATCCCGGCGAGGTCGGCGAATACAGGCCGGCGAGACCGCCGCCCGAGATGATGCGGCAGGTGGCGAAGCGGCCATATTGGTTGCCGAAGCGCAGGTTGTCGCGCACGGTCAGGTCTTCGTCGGCGAAATAGCCACCGACCAGCCAGTCGAGCTTGCCGTCGAACGCCTCGCCCTGCAGGCGCAGTTCCTGGGTGAAGGTCTTGAACTGACGGAACTGGGCGTCGGTATCGTCGGCGCGATAGAGAATGTCGACCGCGCTGTAATCGGTGTCCGAGGCCTGGCTGTTCTTGTAATAGCGATAGCCGGTGATCGAGGTCAGCGTTGCGCCGCCCATGTCCCAGTTCACTTCGAGCGAGAGACCGCCATCCTTGGTCTTGCCGTTATAGGTGCGGCCGCGGGTGACGAAGGTGTTGCGGCTGAACGGATCGTTGAACGAACCGATCGGCTGGCCGAGGTCGCGCAGCACGTTGATGATGTTGTTGCCCGTGGTCTGGAGCGGCGCGAGCGGAGTCGACGGGTTGTTGAGGTCGCCGATCAGCGGGTTGAAATCGCGGCCCAGATAAACCGCACCGCAGCAGCGCTCGTCGCGGTTGGTATAGTCGGCGATGAAGCGGAACGAGACCGCATCCACCGGCTCCCACAGCAGCTGGCCCTTGACGAAATAGCGGTCGCGATTGTTCAGGTCGATATTGTTGTTCACATCGCGCAGGAAGCCGTCGCGCTTTTCGTACACGCCGTCGAAGCGCGCCGCGAGCGTTTCGCTCAACGGGCCGGTGAGGCCGGCCTGCAGACGGATATTGTCGAAATTGCCATAGGTCGCCTCGCCAAAGCCGCCGAATTCGAATTCGGGCTTTTTCGAGTAGATCGACAGGATACCGGCCGAGGCGTTGCGGCCGAACAAGGTGCCCTGCGGACCGCGCAGCACTTCCACCCGGTCGAGCTCACCCAGTTCGTTGAGACCGATGCCCGAGCGCGAGCGATAGACGCCGTCGATGAACACCGCGACCGAGCTTTCGAGGCCCGGATTGTCACCCACCGTGCCGATACCGCGGATACGCGCCGATCCGTTCGCCTCGTTGCCGGTGGAGGATACGAGCAGCGAGGGGACGACCTGGTTCAGCTGGCGGATGTCGTTGGCGCCGGTATTCTCGAGCGTTTCGGCGTTGACGGCCGACACCGCGACCGGAACGTCGGACAGCAGCTGCTCGCGGCCCTGGGCCACGACGACGATGGTGTTGCTGTCGTTGACGCCTTCCTGATCCGTATCCTGCGCCAGGGCGGGGCTCGCCATGGCCACCAGGCCGGCTGAAAGCATGAGGGACACACGGCTGGCTTTGCCGAAACGCATGGGCATATCTCTCTCCTGATTGTGGTCTCTCTGGCGGTCATGCGCCGCCTTGACGTGAACGTTAGACCAAAATCGGCGGGATTCCAGCGGTTGCGCGGGCTGCCCGCAAAAATGCAGAGTGTTGTCGCGAAAACGCAACACCAGTTATGCAAGTGACTTTATCGCCGGAATTCTGCCGTTTTTTGCAAGTCGAAGCGCAAGGCCGCGCTTTCCGTAGCGACAAAGGCATGAGGGCCTGCGCCCAGAACGGACAGAATAGCCGGGTCATCGGCATCGAGCCCTCCGGTCAATGCACCGAAGGCGGGCAGGATCAGCCGGTCGGAACAGGCGACGAAACAGGGGCGCGAGACCGTCCGCCCGCGCAGCCGTACCCTGAGGCGCGGATGGAAATGGCCCGAAAGTTCGGGCACGCTCCTGCGCGATTCGGCCTTGTGGCGCAGCGCCAGCCCGGCAAGTTCGGCCTCTTCGATTACCCTGCCGCCGAAACCGGTTTCGAGCGCGCTGTCATGGTTGCCGGTGATCCAGTGCAGCGCGATCCGGCACGACAGGCTTTCGATCCGCGCAGCGAGCGCCGGGTCGAGCCGCGAGGCGCCGTCACTGTCGTGGAAATTGTCGCCCAGGCACCACAGGCTGGTCGCGCCCGAGGCCGCGAGCGCGCGTTCGAGCCGGTCGAGCGTCGCCGCGCTGTCATAGGGCGGCAGCATCTGCCCGCCCCGTGCATACCAGCTCGCCTTCTCGAAATGCAGGTCGGCCACGAACAGCGCCTTTTCGCGCGGCCAGTAGAGCGCGGCGCGATCGACGATGACGAAATCCTGCCCGGCGAACGAAAGGGGAACCATGGCTCTGCCATGCCGCAGACATCGGGGTGTTGCAAGCCCGGTGCTTGGCAGATCGTCGCACGCCGATTATGGGGCAGCGCATGACCTTGCCCACCGACTATCCGCTGACCGTCGCGGCGCTCTATCATTTCGCGCCGATCGCGGAGCCTCAGGCCGCGCGCGATGCGCTGCACGCGCTGTGCGAGGCGCAAGCGCTGTGCGGCACGCTGCTGATCGCGCACGAGGGCGTCAACGGCACGCTGGCGGGGCCTGGAGACGGGATCGCAGCTTTGGTCGATGCCATCCGCGCGATGCCGGGCTTTGCCCCGATCGAGGTCAAATATTCGGGCGCGCATATGCCCCCATTCAAGCGGCTCAAGGTCAAGGTGAAGCGCGAGATCGTGACGATGGGCGTGCCCGATATCGACCCAGTGCATGGCCAGGGCGCCTATGTCGAACCCGCGGACTGGAACGCGCTGATCGCCGATCCCGATACGGTGGTGATCGACACGCGCAACAGCTTCGAATTCGCGCAAGGGACCTTTGCCGGCTCGGTCGATCCTGGCACCGAGCGATTCACCCAGTTTCCCGCATGGTTCGATGCGCAGGCCGAGCAGTTGCGCACTTCGGGCAAGAAGATCGCGATGTTCTGCACCGGCGGCATCCGCTGCGAAAAAGCGACCGCCTATGTCCGCGCGCAGGGTTTTGACGAGGTCTATCACCTCAGGGGCGGCATCCTGAAATATCTGGAACAGGTGCCCGCCGAGCAATCGCTGTTCGAGGGCGGCTGCTTCGTGTTCGACGAGCGCGTCGCGCTGGGCCAGGGGCTCGAACTGCTCGATGTCGAGCGTGCGGTGGCGAAAGGTGGCACCGACTAAATCCCGTTTTCCGGCGAAAGCCGGAATCCAGAAGCGGCTACAGCACCACCTCGCCCTTAGGCTCCGGCTTTCGCCGGAGAACAGGAAAATTTAACGCCGTCCGAAGGTGCTCTTCACCAGCCGCGTCACCAGCCCGGAAAGGCTGCGATAATTCGCCAGCTGGTAGGTCGATTCCACGCCGAGTTCGCGCACCAGGCGGCGGTGCGCCTCGGGCAGCGCGTGATAGGGCACGCCGGGCAGCAGATGGTGCAGCGCATGGTAGCGCAGGCCCACCGGCGCCCAGAGCTCGGGCAGCAGGCCGGGCGGTGGCACGTTGACGCTGTCGAGATATTGCGCGGTGACGCTCATCGGCTCCTCCTCGTTCTCCCACAGATGCGCGACCAGCGTGCGTACCTGGTTGAGCACCATGGTGCCCGAGACGATGGCAAGACCGATCAGGAAGGCGCGCAGCGGCAGCGTGCCGGTCGCGACCAGCGCGATCAGCGTCATCGCCCAGGCGCTGGCGAGCGTTTCGAGCACCAGCCAGTGGCGGCGCGCCTGACCTTCGGGCATGACGCGGCGGAAGGCGGGGTTGATGACGAGCCCCGAATAGCGCTCCACGACGATGCGGCGCAGCGGCGGGATGATCAGCGAGAGCGGCGACAGCACGCCATAGCGCACGATAAGGCCGATCGGGCCCAGGGCCGCGACCAGCACGAACAGCGGCACCGTCCACGGCTTCATCAGCGCGAGCGGCAGATATTCGGGGTCCTTGACCGTGCCATAGCGCAGCCGCTGGTGGTGCAGATTGTGCACGCCCTCGTACATGAAGCTGGGAATGAGCAGCGGAATGCCGACCAGCGCGTTCCAGCCGGCATTGAATCCGGGGACGGCATCGGGGCGCAAATGAGTCAGTTCGTGGATGAAGCTGCCAGCGCGGTAGAGCGCCAGGATCGCGACCAGCGCGCACAGCAGCGCCAGCCCGGTGCCATCGACCAGGATCGCGCCGACCAGCGCGCCATAGCCGACCGCGACCGAGGCGAGCATGTCCGCCCAGTAAACGCCCGGCTTCGCGGCGTTGAGATCGCGCGTCAGCGATGCGGCCGCGCGGATCATCGCCATGTCGTCGGGCACCTGGCCGCTGGCGCGCGCCAGGGTCGCGCCCTGGGCGGCACTGCGGCCGGAATCGGAAAGGGGGAAACTGCTAGCCATGATGTTCCTGTACTGATCGCCCGCTTAAGCCACGGCAACGTGGCAGCATGATGGCAATATCTGGCCCGCAATTCCTTGACACAGATCATGGCGGAGCGACAAAGGGCACGGCCCTTTGGGGCTTCCATGACGATGAAGGATGAGTTTTGGCGGACCAGCAGCAGATAAGCGTCAGCCCGGTGAACGACAAGGCCGCCCTCAAGGCGTTCGTCGATATCGCCTATGATCTGAATGCCTCCGACCCGGCCTGGGTGCCGCCCCTGCGCGCCGAAGTCTACGAGATGTTCAATCCGGCCAAGAACCCGTTTTATGGCCATGCCACCGTCCAGCCGATGATCGCGCGGCGCGATGGCAAGGTGGTGGGGCGCATTTCGGCGCATATCGACCATCTCGCGCTGACCCAGCCGGTCGAACAGGGCATGGGCCCCGGCACTGGCAATTTCGGCATGTTCGAGGCGGCGGACGAGGCCGTAGCCCGCGCGCTGCTGAACGCCGCCGAGCAATGGCTGCGCGACCAGGGCATGACCCGCGCGCTCGGCCCCTTGAGCCTGTCGATCTGGGACGAGCCGGGGCTGCTCACCTTCGGTCATGACCGCCCGCCGATCATCATGATGGGGCATCACAACCGCGCCTATCAGGGCTGGATCGAGCGCGCCGGCTACACGCCCGCCAAGAAGCTGCTGTCCTACGAGCTGCCGATCGTCGAGGGCTTTTCGCCGCTGGTCCAGCGCATCGTCGCCGCCGGGCGCAAGAACGAGCGCATCCGGCTGCGCAAGGTCGACAAGAGCCGGTTCGACGAGGATGCTGCGACGATCCTGGCGATCCTCAACGATGCCTGGGGCGAGAACTGGGGCTTCGTGCCGATCACCGATGCAGAGGTCGCCTATATCGGCAAGAAGCTGCGCCCGCTGGTGCGCGAGGACCTGATCATGATCGCCGAATATGACGGCCGTCCTGTCGCGTTCCTGATGACGCTGCCCGATATCAACACCGTCACCGCACCGCTTAACGGATCGCTCTTCCCCTTCGGCTGGGCCAAGCTGCTCTGGTGGCTGCGCACCTGCCGTTCGCCCAGCGTGCGCGTGCCGCTGATGGGCGTGGTCAAGGACCTGCAGAACACGCGCATGGCCGCGCAGCTTGCCTTCATGCTGATCGAGACGATCCGCGTCGAGGCGGTGAAGAATTACGGCACCGTGCGCGGCGAGATCGGCTGGGTGCTCGAGGACAATCAGGGCATGAACGCGATCGCCGATGCGATCGAGAGCAAGGTCAACCGCGAATATCTGATCTACGAAAAGCCGCTCTGATCGCCTGACCGGACTGCCGGGCGTTCAGACCATTGCAACATTCGCGCGTTAAGGCGTCCGGCCGGCCCGGCGCGGCGGGGATTTGACGCCCCGTTTTGCGCCCTCTAGACGACACGCAAACGCTGTGGAGCTTATCCCCTTATGAAGATCGCGATGATTGGTTCGGGCTATGTCGGCCTGGTGTCGGGTGCCTGTTTCGCCGATTTCGGCCATGACGTGGTCTGCGTCGACAAGGATCCGGCCAAGATCGAATCTCTGCTCGCCGGCAAGATGCCGATCTACGAGCCGGGGCTTGAAGGGCTGGTTGCCGCCAATGTGCGCGCTGGCCGCCTGTCGTTCTCGACCGATCTGCCCTCGAGCGTCGCCGATGCCGATGCGGTGTTCATCGCGGTGGGCACGCCCTCGCGCCGCGGCGACGGCTTTGCGGACCTCAGCTATGTGCGCGATGCCGCGCGCGAGATCGGCGAATCGATCCGCAAGCGCTGCGTCGTCGTCACCAAGTCGACCGTGCCGGTGGGCACCGGCGACGAGGTCGAGAAGATCATCCGCCAGACCGCGCCGGAAGCCGATTTCGAGGTCGTCTCCAACCCCGAATTCCTGCGCGAGGGCGCGGCGATCGGCGATTTCAAGCGGCCCGACCGCATCGTCGTCGGCACCGAGGTCGAATGGGCACGCGAATATATGCGCGAGATCTACCAGCCGCTGTTCCTCAATGAATCGCCGATCCTGTTCGTTTCGCGCCGCACGTCCGAGGTAATCAAATACGCCGCCAACGCGTTTCTCGCGACCAAGATCACCTTCATCAACGAAATGGCAGATCTGTGCGAGAAGGTCGGCGCGAACGTGCAGGACGTCTCGCGCGGCATCGGGCTCGATGGCCGGATCGGCTCCAAGTTCCTGCACGCAGGCCCCGGCTATGGCGGCAGCTGCTTCCCCAAGGACACGCTCGCGCTGATGAAGACCGCGCAGGACCATGAGGCGCCGCTGCAGATCGTCGAGGCCGTGGTGCGCGTCAACGACCTGCGCAAGCGCGCGATGGCGCGCAAGGTGATCGCGGCGATGGGCGGCGATGTCGAGGGCAAGCGCATCGCGATGCTGGGCCTGACCTTCAAGCCGAATACCGACGACATGCGCGATGCCCCCGCCATCGTCATCGCCCAGGGGCTGATCGACGCGGGCGCCGAGGTCATCGCCTATGATCCCGAGGGCATGGAGGCAGCCGCCGCACTGATGCCCGGCGTGACGATGGCCGAAGGCGCCTATCAGGCATTGCAGGACGCCGATTGCGCGGTGATCGTCACCGAATGGGACGTGTTCCGCGCCCTCGCGCTGCCGCGCGTGCTCAGCACCATGCGCGGCAACACGCTGGTCGATCTGCGCAACATCTATAAGCCCGAGCAGATGAGTGCGGCGGGCTTCCATTATGTGAGCGTCGGCCGCTGAGCTGACAGGCGGGGGGAGACAAGGGCATGACACGGCGGATTGCGGTGATCTTCGGCACGCGGCCCGAGGCGATCAAGCTGTTCCCGGTGGTGGCCGCGCTCCAGGCCGCGCCGGATCTGGAGCCGGTGGTGCTGGTCACCGGCCAGCACCGCGAGATGCTCGACCAGGTGCTGGAAATCGCCGGGCTGGTGCCCGATCATGACCTCGCGCTGATGCAGCCGGGTCAGAGCCTCGACGAGATCAGCGCGCGGCTGCTCACCGGCATCGGCAGCGTGCTCGATGCCGAAAAGCCCGACATGGTGATCGTGCAGGGCGATACCGCGACCGCGATGTGCGGCGCGCTCGCCGCCTATTATCGCAAGATTCCGGTCGCGCATGTCGAGGCGGGCCTGCGCTCGGGCAATATCTATCATCCCTGGCCCGAAGAGGTGAACCGCAAGATCATCGGATCCTTCGCCGACCTGCACTTCGCACCGACCGAAACCGCCGCCAGCGCCCTGCGCCGCGAGGCGGTGGACGAGGCGAAGATTCTGGTCACCGGCAACACCGTGATCGATGCGCTGCACTGGGTGACCGGCAAGCTCGCCGCCGATCCGGGCCGGGCGGGCCTGCTCGCCCCGGTCGAGGCGCGCTTTGCGGGCAAGCGGATCATCGGCGTCACGACGCACCGGCGCGAGAATTTCGGCAGCGGGATGGACGATATCGCCCATGCCATTCGCGAACTCGCCGCGCGCGACGATGTCGCGATCATCTTCCCCGTGCATCTCAATCCGCAGGTGCGTGCCGCGATGCTGCCAATCCTGGGTGGGCTGGACAATGTCGCGCTGCTCGAGCCGCTCGACTATCTCAACTTCACCCGGCTGCTGCAGATTGCCGAGCTGATGCTGACCGATAGCGGCGGCGTGCAGGAAGAGGCTCCGGCGCTCGGCAAGCCCGTGCTGGTGATGCGCGACACCACCGAGCGGCCCGAGGGCGTCGCGGCGGGCACGGCGAAGCTGGTCGGCACCGACCGCGCGACGATCATCGCCGAAGCGACCCGGCTGCTCGACGATGGGCAAGCTTATGCCGCGATGGCGCAGGCGCACAATCCCTTTGGCGACGGCAAGAGCTCAGCCCGGATCGTCAATGCCATCAGCGCCTGGTTCGCCCGCCTATAGCCAGCCCTGGCTGCGCAGCACCGGCTGCATCGCCCTCGACACCGGCGCGCTGATATTACCGGGCAGCGCCAGTTCCATCCGGCCCGATTGCTGGCGCACCGCCTGCACCGCATCGCGCGCAACCCACCAGCTGCGATGCACGCGCGCGCCCGCCGAATCGTCGAGCAGCGCACAGGCATCGGCCATGCGCATCAGCACCAGATCGCTGCCCAGATCGGTATGCACGCGCAGATAATGGTCCTCCGCCTCGATCGCGATCAGCCGTCCGGCGCGCAACCGGTGCGGCAGCTTTTCGGCGAGCAGCGGCGGAAGCGCGGAATGATCGGTCACGGGGGCTTCGGCAGAGGTCGATGCGGGCGCAGGCTCGGTTGCAGGCTGCGGCATGGGCACGACCGCCGCCTGGACGACCTGGTGTCCAGTCGCCAGATAGTTGATCGTGGTGAGCACCACCGAAATGAGCAGCACCGCCAGCCAGAATTCGAGCACGACGATCGGCGTGATCAGACCGATGCCGAAGAACAGCGCGCTGACCACGATGACGACGAAGCTGTGCGGCAGCGACACTAGCAGCGCGACCAGCCCGGCCTCTGCCCAGCGATGCGCCGCGAGGCCGCCCCAGCCGCGCACCAGCGCATTGACCCCCAGGCCGAGCAGCGATCCGGGCAGGATCACCGCCGCCCAATAGGCAAAGCGCTGGAGAAAGGGCGCAGCCTGGGTGCCCATCGCGCCCAGATAGGCGAGCACCGCCGCCGCGATTATCCCGATGACAAGTCCCCGCAATGCCTGGCTTTTCGCATCCCAAGCATTTCGCGAAGCGTGAACGGCAGGGGGTGGCAACTCACGCATCAGGGCGGGCAACTCGCGTAACCGGACAGGACAGCCGGGTCTAGCTGCGCCAGGGTGAGGGGGTCAAGCATGGCCCCGTCGCCATCGCAACCCGCAAGGAGAACCAGACCCATGAAAGCCCTGTATCTCGCCGCCACGCTCGCGCTTGCCACCGCCGGAAACGGCATCGCCTGGGCCAGCGCGCCCGCTACCGCCCCTGCCGCCTCCAACGCGGCGCTGACCGTTACCTTCGAGCAGATCGAGATGCCTGAGGGCCAGATCCTGCTCAGCCTCTATGACAACGAAGGTGCGCACGATGCGGGCGGCAAGCCGGTGCGCGCCGCAATGGCCAAGGTGGAAGGCAAGACCGTCTCGGTCCGCTTCGAGGGCCTCGCGCCCGGCCGCTATGCGATCAAGGCGTTTCATGATGTCGATGGCGACGGCAAGATGAAGACAAACCCCTTCGGCATGCCGCTCGAACCCTTTGCCTTTTCGAACAACGCCAAGCCCGTGGGCGGCCCGGCGCGCTGGCAGGCGGCCAGCTTCGACGTACCCGCCGGCGGTTCCGAAACCCGCATCGCGATCCAGTAAGGACACGATCTCATGAACCGTCGTGATCTGCTGATCGGTGGAGGCCTGGCCGCGCTCGGCACCCTCGCCCCCGTTACCGCCCGTGCCGCTGCCGCCGTGGCTACCGCGCCCGACTGGACGCTGGGCACCACCGACATTCTGGCAGACATCGCCCCGCGCAGCCTCCGCCGCATCCAGGGCCGTGCGCCCGATCTGGCCGGCACGCTCTACCGCAACGGACCGGCGCGCTTCCGGCGGGGCGACAGCGCTTCAGGCCACTGGTTCGATGGCGACGGGCTGATCCGCGCCTGGCAGCTGCGCGGCAACGAGGCACGGCTCGCCGCGCGCTTTGTCGATACGCCCAAGCGCCGCCTCGAGGAAAAGCTCGGCCGCATCGTCCAGCCGGGCTTCGGCACGCTCGAGCAGCCCGGCGCGCTCGTCGGCAGCTCCGACGATACCAATGCCGCCAACACGCATGTCATCAAGGCGGGCAATCGCCTGCTGGCGCTATGGGAGGCGGGCTCTGCCACCGCAATGGACCCGGGCACGCTGGACACGATCGGCCAGGTCACCTTTCGCGACGACCTGAAGCACATGCCCTTCCTCGCGCATCCGCGCATCGAGCCCGATGGCCGCATCTGGAACATCGGATCGGGCGGGGCGGCGGTCTATGTCTGGCGGCTGTCGAAGCATGGCACGTTCGAGGCGGGCGAAGCGGTGAAGCTGCCGATGGCGAGCTATATCCATGATTTCACCGCGACCGCGCGACACCTGGTGATCCTGTGCCAGCCCTGGATCGCGGGTGCGATGAAGCTGCCCTTCTCGAAAAGCCTGACCTGGCAGCCCGAATTGGGATCGAAGGTGCTGGTGCTCGACAAGGACGACCTGTCGAAGGCCCGCGTGTTCGATCTGCCGCCGCTCTCCTTCTTTCATCTGGGCGATGCCTGGGAAGAGACGGACGGCACGATCCGTTTCGATGGCTGCTTCCACAAGGACGTGACCTTTGCGGTCGAAGGCGCACCCGGGCTGGTCGAGGGACGCTATGTCCATGCCGAACGGCCCGAGCTTAACCTGGTCGCGCTGCACCCCGATGGCCGCGCGACGCTGACGCCGGCCGGGATCACCGCCGAATTCCCGCGCAGCGCGCCCGAGCGGGCCGGCTTGCCCCGGTCGGCCACGGTGCATGTCGGCGGCTATACCGGCGACCGGCCGTTTGCGCGCAGCGTCGGCAGCTGGGACTGGGTCAGGGGACGCCATGACAGCTTCGATTTCGGCGCGCGGCATCTGGTCGAGGAATTCGTGCCCGCAGGCGCGCATCACCTGATCGGCACCACGCTTAACCTCGACGCCAGCGCCACCGAGCTGCACCTGTTCGATGCCCGCCGCATCGCCGATGGCCCGGTGGCGAGCTGGCGCAGCGACATCGCGCTGCCGGTCAGCTTCCATGGCAGCTGGGTCAGCGCCTGACGGGTGCGACGAAAGGCGGGTCAAGCCACTGGTCGCGTCACGATGCGTGCGTTAGAGCAGGGAAATGTCCTCTGCCTTCATTGCGCTCCAGCATCTCGTACCGCAGCACGCGCTGACCCGGCTCGCCGGACGGCTGGCGGCGAGCGAGAGCCCCTGGCTGCGCGACCGGATGATCCGCCGCTTTGCCGCCGCCTATAATGTCGACATGGGCGAGGCGGCGCGCGGCTTCGGACAGTTTGCCAGCTTCAACGACTTCTTCACCCGCGAGCTCAAGCCCGGAGCGCGTCCGCTCGCCGATGCGGGGCGCTTCATCCTCAGCCCCGCCGACGGCGCGGTCAGCCAGGCGGGGCCGATCCGCGACGGGCGCATCATCCAGGCCAAGGGGCGCGACTACAGCGTCGAGGAGCTGCTCGGCGGCCAAAGCGGCGACGCGCACCGTTTCGATGGCGGGCAGTTCGTCACCATTTACCTGAGCCCGCGCGACTATCACCGCGTGCACATGCCGGCGGCGGGAACGCTGCAATCGACCGTATACCTTCCCGGCAAGCTGTTCTCGGTCAATCCGGGCACCGCCGCAGGGGTCGACCGGCTGTTCGCGCGCAACGAGCGCCTGGCATGTCTGTTCGACGGGCACGATGGGGTGTTTGCGAGCGTGATGGTCGGCGCGATGATCGTCGCCGGGATCGACACCGTCTGGCCGCACCGTTTTGCCGACCATGAAACCGCGCCGGTCGCCGAGGATTTCTCGGCTAGCGGTTTCCACCTCGCGGCGGGCGACGAGATGGGCCGCTTCTATCTGGGATCGACCGTGGTGCTGCTGTTCGAGCCGGGCCGCGTTGCCTGGACCGATGCGCTTCAGCCCGGCGCGACGCTGCGCATGGGCCAGGCGATCGGAAAGCGGTTGTCGGGAGGATGAGGGGCCGCCTGAGCGGCGGAACCCCGAAGTGACTGGTGCGGTCAAGAAGACTCGAACTTCCACGGGCTTTCGCCCACAACGACCTCAACGTTGCGCGTCTACCAATTCCGCCATGACCGCACAGTCCAGCAATTCGCGGGGATTTCGGCCGTTTCGACGGCCCTGCCCGCGTGGCAGGCCGCGCCATTAGCAAAGCGTAACGCCCATAGCAACAAGGGAATCTCGTGTGCCTGTCAGGCAGCGCGTGCGATCAGTTGCGCTTGGCCCAGGCGATCTCGGCCGAGGTGGCAGAGCGCGGAACATCGACCATCGCCTGGCGGAAATCGGCCGACTGGCCTGGCTCCAGCTTCTCGACCGGCGGGTTGATGATCCAGTTGAACACTACCCGGTCCTGCGCATCGCGCAGCACCACCAGCATCGGCGGCACATCCTGCGCGCGCTGGCTCAGGTTCTTGATCGTGCCCGAGGCGCTGAAATATTCGGTGCCGTTGGGCAGGGTGCGCCGTTCCTGCTTCTTGGGCGGGAAATCGATCACCAGATCGGGCTCGACCTCGGCAAAGGGCAGGCTGTAATCGGCGATGAAGCCGGGCAGTCCGAAGGTCTGGATCGCCACCGCTGCCCCCGATGCAACGAGCGCAAAGGCGACCGCACCGATCATCCACAGCTTGGCCGGGTTGCGGCGCGGACGGAAGGGCGGCTCGTGGCTGAAGCTGCTCGGCCGATCGGCCAGCGCGTCGTCGGCATAGCTGGCGACGATCGGACGGTCGACCGGAGGAACCGGCCGGGGCAGCGGCGGCAATTCGGGCTCCGGCTCGCGCGCGGATTCGGGCTCGACCGGCACCGGCGCGACCATCGGCGGCTCCGGGCTCGCTGCCGGCGGCGGCGCAGGCGCAGCCGGTCTTGGCTCGGATTCGACCGGCGCTGCTGGCGAAGCGGCAGGTGCTGCCGGTTCCGCGACCGGCGCAGGTGCGGGGGTGGGCGCAGGCTGCACTACCGGATCGGCGACCGACTCCGGCGCGGGAATGCCCGGACCATGCTGGAACCAGCTGTGCCCGCACTTGGCGCAACGCACCGATCGTCCATCGATACCGATGGCGCTGTCGGGAACCGCATAGCGGGTGTTGCACGCAGGGCACGCAATAATCATGGCGTTTCTAACCATGATGGGCGAATCGCCGCAAGGGGCTTGCAGCGCCTGCAAACGCGGTGACCCCATGTTTTCCACTGCTGATTGCACGCAAGGGCGGTTTTTCAACGGCTTGACGCCATGGCAGCGGGATTTGGCAGTGCGGGTGACGTGAGGGTGCGCATTCCCATTGCCTGTTTGGGCCGCGCCGCGCTATCGCCGCTGTATGAGCGCCCCGCAGATGGCCCCTTCGGTCGAAAGCATCGTCCAGTTCGAGAATGTGGGGCTGCGCTATGGCACCGGGCCCGAAGCGCTGATCGATCTGTCGTTCACGCTCTTTTCCGGCCAGTTCTATTTCCTCACCGGCCCGTCGGGCGCGGGCAAGTCCTCGCTGCTCAAGCTGCTCTATCTGGCGCAGCGGCCCAGCCGCGGGATGATCCGGCTGTTCGGCAGCGACCTCATGACGCTGGCGCGCGACCGGCTGCCCGGCTTTCGCCGTCGCATCGGCGTCGTCTTCCAGGATTTCCGGCTGGTGCCGCACCTCTCTGCATTCGACAATATCGCGCTGCCGCTGCGCATCGCGGGGATGCGCGATGCCGATATCGCGACGCCCGTGCGCGAGATTCTCGACTGGGTGGGGCTGAGCGCGCGCGGCGATGCCCTGCCTGCGACGCTTTCGGGCGGCGAGCAGCAGCGCGTGGCGATCGCGCGCGCGGTCATCACCCGGCCCGACATTCTCGTCGCCGACGAACCCACGGGCAATGTCGATCCCGATATGGCGGTGAAGCTGCTGCGGCTGTTCGAGGCGCTCAATCGCATGGGCACCACGATCATCGTCGCGACGCATGACGTGCACCTGATGACGCGGATCAAGCGCGCGCAGATGATGCGGCTGGAAGGCGGGCGCCTGTCCGACCCCACCGGTGCGCTGCGCTATCCGCCGCGCCCGTCCGACATGACCGGCTGGGGCGACATGCCCGGCAAGCCCGGCGAGGCACGCTGATGCTCGGCGCGCTCTTCCCCACCGGGCACGACCGGCGCCTGATCCCGCAGGCGCGGCTGACCGGGCCGATGCCCTGGGTAATCGCGGTGATGCTGTTCCTCACCCTGCTCGCCGCTGCGGCAGCGCTGGCGCTGGGCAGCGCGGCGCAGCAGATCAATGCGGATCTTGCGGGCCGGGCAACGGTGCAGATCGTCAATGCCGATGCCGAGGCGCGGCAGAAACAGGCGCTCGCGGCCGAGGCGCTGCTGCGCTCCGATCGCGCGGTGGCCAGCGTCACCCAGGTGAGCGAGGCCGAGGTCCGTGCGCTGCTGACGCCATGGCTGGGCAGCGGCGCGGTCAGCCGCGACATCCCCCTGCCCGCGCTGATCGATGTCGATTTTCGCGCCGAGGCCGATACTGCCACGCTCACCCGGCTGCGCCGCGCAATGAGGCCCGTCGCGCCCGATGCGCGGATCGATGCGCATGGCCAGTGGCTGAAACCGGTGTTCGATCTGATCGGGACGCTGCGCTGGCTGGCGATCGCGCTGGTCGCGCTGCTCGCGCTCGCCACCACCGCCTCGGTCATGCTCTCGGCCCGCAGCAGCTTTGCCGCGCATTCCGAGACGATCGACATCATGCACCTGCTCGGCAGCACGCATCAGCAGATCGCGCGGCTGTTCCAGCGCCGCATCGCGCTCGATGCCGCCATGGGAGCGCTGATCGGCTGCCTGCTTGCTGCGCCGGTGCTCTGGATGCTCGGGCGCGCCGCCGCCCGGCTCGATTCGGGGCTGATTTCTGCCGGATCGTTCGGCCCGATCGACTGGCTGCAGCTTGCAACTGTGCCGATAGCGGGTATTGCGCTCGCAGTGTTCACCGCGCGGGTGACGGTGCTCGGCGCGCTCAGGAAGAAGCTGTGATCGTTCGCCTGTTGTCATCGGTGCTGCTGGCCTGGATCCTGGGCTTTGCCTGGTTCGCGATCCTGCTGCCCCAGCCCTTGGGCGACCAGCGGACCGATGCCGTGGTGGTACCCACCGGCGGCCCGCTGCGCATTGATCGCGGGCTCGAGGCGCTGCGCAACAAATGGGCCGAGCGCATGCTGATTTCGGGCGTCGACCGCGATGTTCGTCCGGCAGAGCTCAGCGCGCGCTTTCCCGGATCGGTGGCGCTGTTCGACTGCTGCGTCGACCTCGGCTTTCGCGCCTATGACACGCGCTCGAACGGGCTGGAGACCGCGCGCTGGGCCAAGCAGCGCAAGGTCAAGTCGGTCCGGCTGGTCACCACCGACTGGCACATGCGTCGCGCCGAATATGAGCTGCACCGCGCGCTGCCCGACGACATCGCCATCTATCCCGATGCGGTCGCGAGCAAGCCCAGCCTGATGACGCTGTGGCGCGAATATAACAAGCTGGTGCTGCGCGTCATCGCCGGGCTGTTCGGGGTCTGATCATGGCACGCACGCTGCTGGCGATTTTCCGGTCTATCCTGTTCACCATCGCCTTTTACGGCGGATCGGTGTTCATCGTCATCATCGCCTTCATCATCCTGCCCTTCTCGCGGCACCGGCTGCAGAGCATGGCGCGCGGATGGGGCATGTATCATTATTGCTGCGCGCGGACGTTTCTCGGTATCCGCGTGCGCATCGAAGGGCCGATACCGCAGGGCCAGGTGCTCTATGCCATCAAGCACGAAAGCTTTTTCGAGACGATCGAGCTGCTGCGCATCTTCAACCGGCCTGCCGTCGTCGCCAAGATCGAGCTGTCGCGCATTCCGCTATGGAGCCATATCGCGCGCACCTATGGCATGATCTTCATCGATCGGGCGGGCGGCGCGGTGGCGCTGCGCAACATGATGGCCGAGGTGCGCCGCTTCGTCGCCGAAGGGCGATCGATCGTGATCTATCCCGAAGGCACCAGCACCCCGCCAGGCGAGCAGCCGCCGCTCCAGGCGGGCTTTGCCGGGCTGTACAAGCTCGCCAAGCTGCCGGTGGTGCCGATCGCGCTGGCGAGCGGGCATCTCTATCCCCGGCGCGGCTTCATCAAGCGCCCCGGCGTGATCATCTACAAGTTCGGCGAGATGATCCCTGCAGGGCTCTCGCGCGAGGAGATCGAGGCGCGGGTGCACAAGGCGATCAACGAGCTGAACGCGGTGGAGCGGGGCTGAAGTTTCTACCCCCTTTTCATCGTCACCCCCGCGCAGGCGGGGGTCCCGCTGCCCTGAACGTTCGCACTTGAAGCGGGATTCCTGCTTTCGCGGGAATGAAAGGTTAAATATCTGTAATAATTAGATTATCTCACCCGAAAGACGCTGACAGATCAGGTCGAGCTGGTCGAGATTGCCATAGCGGATGGTGACGCTGCCGCTGCGCTGGTTCGCCTCGCTGCTGATCTTGACCTTGAGGCCGAGCAGGTCTTCCAGATGCCGCTCGACCGCCTCGATATCGGCATTGCTCGCCGGATCGCCCGCCCCGCCAGTGCGGGACCTGCCGCCCGGCTTGCCCCCGGCATCGCTGCGCGCGCGGCGCACCAGCTTCTCGACCTCGCGCACCGAAAGCCCGCGATCGACCACTTCGGCGGCGATCGCCTCGGCATCGGGCACGTTGATCAGCGCGCGGGCATGACCCATGCTGAGGCTCTTGTCGGCGACCATCTTGAGCACCGGCTGCGGCAATGCGAGCAGGCGCATGAGGTTCGCGATATGGCTACGCGACTTGTCGACCATCCGCGCGACCTCGACCGGGGTATAGCCCTGGTCGCCGACCAGCCGCTGATAGGCTTCGGCCTCTTCGACCGGATTCAGGTCCTCGCGCTGGATATTCTCGATCAGCGCCAGTGCCAGCGTATCGGGGTCGCTGAGTTCGCGGACGATCGCCGGAATCTCGTGCAGCCGGGCGCGCTGCGCCGCGCGCCAACGGCGTTCGCCGGCGACCAGCTCATACCCCCCACCCTTGCGCGGACGGACGATGACCGGTTGAATCACCCCGCGCTGCGCAATCGAGCGCGCCAGATCATCGAGCGCTTCCTCATCGAAATAACGGCGGGGCTGGCCGGGGTGCGGGCGGATCTCGGCGAGCGGCAGCGTGCGCAGGCCGGTGGCAGAACCGGGCTGCCCCTCGCTGCCCTCGTCGCGCCGCACCAGCGGTTCCTCGCGCCCGACTTCGCCCAGCAGCGCATTGAGCCCCCGCCCCAGCCCGCTCGGACGCTTGCGTCCCAGCGCCTTGGCGATATCGGGCAGACCGCTATTGTCTTCGGCCATCAGGCAGCTTCCTCTTCCATGCGCGGCATGCGGGTGATGAATTCGCGGGCCAGCGCGATATAGGCTTCCGATCCGACGCAGCGATGGTCGTAGATCAGCGCCGGCATGCCATGGCTCGGCGCTTCGGACAGGCGCACATTGCGCGGGATCACGGTATCGAACACCAGCCGCCCGAGCACCGCGCGCACGTCATCGGAAACCTGATCGGTCAGCCGGTTGCGGCGATCGTACATGGTCAGCACCACACCGATGATCGACAGATCCGGATTGAACCGCTGCTGCACGCGTTCTACCGTCTGCAGCAGCTGGCTCAGTCCCTCGAGCGCGAAGAACTCGCACTGCAGCGGGACCAGCACCTGATCGGTGGCGACAAGCGCATTCAGGGTCAGCAGACCGAGCGAAGGCGGACAATCGATCAGACACACCTGCCAGCGATCTTCGGGTGCGTTGTCCATTGCCGCCTTCAGCCGGTGCGTGCGCATTTCCAGATCGACCATCTCGATCTCTGCGCCCGAAAGATCGACCGTCGCCGGGATGACATCGAGCCCCGGAATCTGCGTCGGGACGCAGCATTGAACGAGCGAGCTTTCGTTGGTGAGCAGATCATAGCTCGAATATTCGCGATCGTTGCGCGCAATGCCGAGCCCGGTCGAGGCATTGCCTTGCGGGTCGAGATCGATCAGCAACACCGACAGTCCGGTCGCTGCCAGCGCCGTCGCCAGGTTGATCGCGGTCGTGGTCTTGCCCACCCCGCCTTTCTGATTCGCGACCGCAATGCGGATCATCTTTTGCTCCTGTGTCTGCGCTCGATCTTGCGGCGCGGTGCCTGCCGGGCTCCGATCGGCGCCACGCGTCCGGTTCCGACGAGAATCGCGGCGTCGGCATCGGTGAGGCTCTGTTCCACGTGGAACAGTTTCTGCCACGCCGCGGCGATGCTTTCCAGTTCTGCACGCGCATTGCGTCCCTTTGGCAGCAACCAGCGCGTCTTTTCTGTGGAAAAGCGCCCCGCCCCCTCCAGCAGACGCGGCAGCGGCGCAAACGCACGCGCGGATATGTAATCGGCAGCAAAGCTCTCCACCTTGTCGAGCGCACTGCCCGCCACCTCGGCCCGCCCCCCAAGCCCGAACCGATCGATGGCTTTGTCCAGATAGGCGATGCGCAAGCCGCGCGACTCGATCAGAGTAACCCGGCACGGCGCGAGCAGCGCGATCACCAGTCCAGGAAAGCCCGCACCACTGCCCAGGTCCACCCAGTGCTCATCGGGCTGCGGTGCGGCGAAGCGGAACAGCTGGGCGCTGTCGGCGATATGGCGTTGCCACATCGATGCCAGGGTCGCCGCCGATACAAGGTTCTGGTGCCTCGCCTCTTCCGCCACGAACGCGGCCAGCGCATCGAGCCGGTCCATTGTTTCACGTGAAACACCTGGCCGGCTGGCAACCCAGGATCGGGCCTGGTCCTCGGTCTCGAGAATCATGCTGCGCGCTTGCGGGCGTGCACGAGAATGGCAGCGAGCGCTGCAGGAGTGACACCCCGAACCCGTCCCGCCTCGGCCAGCGTCTCGGGCCGGGCAAGATCGAGCCGCTCGACCATCTCGTTCGACAGCCCGGTGATCGCGCGATAATCGATATCCGCCCCCAGCAGCACCTTCTCGTTCGCGCGAAGATCGCGCAGCTCGGCATCCTGCCGCGCGAGATAGGGTGCGTAGACCGCATCCTCCTCGATCTCGGCGCGCAGATCGTCAGGCAGATCGGCCATTGCCTCGGGCAACAGCGCCGCCAGTGATTTGAGCGTGACCGATGGGAAGCGCAGCCAATCGTACAGGCTCTGCCGCGTGCCATCGGCCTTGATCGGTAGGCCGAGTGCCGCCAGCTCGGTGCATGTCGTCTGTCGATCCAGCACAGCGAGCATCTCGGCCTTGGCCTGCTGGCGCTGCTCGAACCAGCGCTGGCGCTCCTCACCCACCACGCTATTGGCGATGGCCATTCCGGTCAATCGGTCGGTCGCATTGTTGGCGCGCAGACGCAGGCGATATTCAGCGCGCGCGGTGAGCATGCGATAGGGCTCGGTCACGCCCTGCAGCACCAGGTCGTCGATCATGACCGCCAGATAGCTGCTCGCACGATCGGGCAACACAATGTCACGACCCAGCACCGCACCGGCAGCCGCCATGCCTGCAGTCAGCCCTTGCGCCGCAGCCTCCTCGTACCCGGTCGTGCCATTGATCTGGCCCGCGCAATAGAGCCCCGGGATCGCGCGCACTTCCAGCCGATGGTCGAGCGCGCGTGGGTCGATATGGTCATATTCGACCGCATATCCCGGCACGACAATCTCGGCGCGCTCGAGCCCCGCCATGCTGCGCACAAAGGCGAGCTGCACATCGGTGGGCAGCGAGGTCGAGATGCCGTTGGGATAGACCAGATGCGTGTCGAGACCCTCGGGCTCGAGGAACACCTGATGCCCGTCGCGATCGCCGAAACGGTGGATCTTGTCCTCGATCGAGGGGCAGTAGCGCGGTCCCTGCGCCCCGATCGCACCGCTGAACAGCGGCGAACGGTCGAGATTCGCGCGGATGATATCATGCGTCTGCTGGCTGGTCCGGGTGATCGCGCAGAAGACTTGCGGTACTGTGCGGCCTTCGCTCAGCGGCGACATGGTCCAGGCTTCGCCGTCGCTCGGCTGTTCCTCGAGCTGCGCCCAGTTAATGGTGCGTCCATCGATGCGGGGAGGGGTGCCGGTCTTGAGCCGCGCCATCGGCAGATTGGCCGCGCGGAGCTGCTGCGCGAGCAGGCTCGCACCGGGTTCACCGATGCGACCGCCCTCGAGCCGCTCTTCGCCGCGGAACAATCGTCCGCCCAGAAAGGTCCCGGTCGCCAGCACCACGGCGCGTGCGGCAACTGCACCGCCATCGGCGAGATCGACCCCTGCCACCCGGCCCTGTTCGAGCCGCAGCGCTGCGACCTCGCCCTCGGCAATCGACAGGTTCGGCTGCGCTGCCAGCATCGCCTGGATCGCAGCCTTGTACAGCTTGCGGTCAGCCTGGACGCGCGGCCCCTGCACGGCGCTGCCCTTTGAGCTGTTGAGCATGCGATAGTGGATCGCGGCCTTGTCTGCCGCGCGCGCGATCAGGCCATCAAAGGCATCCACCTCGCGCACCAGATGGCCCTTGCCCAGGCCACCGATCGCCGGATTGCACGACATCGCCCCGATCGCGTCGCGCGTGAAGCTGACCAGCCCGACGCGCGCACCCATGCGCGCGGCGACCGCCGCCGCTTCGCAACCGGCATGACCGCCGCCGACCACCAGAACATCAAATTGCTGCATGGAGCCGCGCATACAGCAATTGCGGGATTCGGTCGAGGGGGTGTCATGCGAGCGAAACGGCATAGCGAGCCGTACCGTCTCCCCTCCCGCCAGCGGAAGGGGAGAGGTTCATTTCCCGATGCAAAACGCGCCGAACAGGGCGTCGAGCATATCTTCGACATGCGTGCGGCCGAGCAGTTGGTCGAGCGCATGTCGTGCGAGCCGCAGACCTTCGGCACGAAGCAACAGGTCCGTCTGTGCCCTGGCTCCGTGGAGAGCGGAGGCGCATTCGCCGAGCAGCCGGTGCTGGCGCGCATTGAGCGCGACCTCGTTGCTCGCCGGAAGCAACGTCCGCGCTGTTGCCACAAGATCGTTGATCAGCGCATCGAGCCCCTGCCCCGTCTTCGCCGAAAGCCGATGGCGTGCCACCTGCTTTGTTTCACGTGGAACACCCGTTCGATCAATCTGCGACTCGACCTCCCACAGGGCAGGATGAGAAGGCCCTTCACCTTCTGTACCTAACCACAGGACGATGTCCGCCGCCGCGATCGCATCTTGCGCCCGGGCAATGCCAATGGACTCGATCTCCTCGGCCCCCTCGTCGCGCAGCCCCGCCGTATCGGTCAGCACGAAAGGGATTCCGCCCAGCGCCACCGGCGCTTCGATGACATCGCGCGTGGTCCCCGCGATATCGGATACGATGGCCGCTTCGCGCTGCAGCAGTGCGTTGAGCAATGTGGACTTGCCGGCATTGGGCGGCCCGGCAAGCACCACGCGGATACCATCGCGCAACCGCTCGGCGCGCGGCCTTGCCAGCGCAAGGTCGATATCGCCTGCCAGCGTGCCGATCCCCTGCCCCACCGCATCAACGGCATGCTCAGGCACATCATCCTCATCGGAAAAGTCGAGATCGGCCTCGACCAGCGCAGAGAGCCTCAGCACATCGCGCCGCCACGCCTCGACCTGGCGCGAAAGATGCCCGCTCGCCATGCGGATCGCGGCGACGCGCTGCGCCTCCGTTTCGGCGAACAACAGATCGGACAGGCCCTCGGCCTCGGCCAGGTCCATGCGGCCGTTGAGAAAGGCGCGGCGGGTGAACTCGCCGGGTTCCGCGAGCCGGAGCCCTTCAATCCCTGCAAGCGCGATCTCGACCGCGCGCACCACTGCCCTGCCTCCGTGCAGATGCAGTTCGGCCAGATCCTCGCCCGTGGCCGTGTCTGGCCCTGGAAACCACAGGATGAGCGCACGGTCGAGTATCTCGCTCGAGACCGGATGGCGCAGGGTACGCAAAGAGGCGCGGCGCGGCCCGGGCAGCGCGCCGGAAAGCGCCTTGAGCGCCGTTCCTGCATCTGGCCCACTGATCCTAATGATCGCCAGGGCTGCGGGAGGTGCGCCGCTCGACAGCGCATAGATCGTCGCCCCCGCAGTCATGATTCAATAAGGGGAAAGGTCAGTCCGAGGACTTCTTGCCGCTCGCCCCGGCGGCAGCGGCGTCCATGATCTGCTGGAAGAAGCGCAGGCCCATTTCGCCCATCGGGGCGATGTTCTTGGCGATGGTCTGCAGCTGGTCGACATTGCTGGTGCCCTTCATCGCGCTGACGACACCATCGACATAGGTCTTGTTGACATCGGAGACATCGGGCAACCCCATGAATCGGCGCATCTCTTCCGGGGAACAATCGACTTCGATATTCACTTTCATGGCATTACCCTCTTGTCAGCGCAAAGGCCCCCAAGCCCCGGATTCACGCTTATCAGCACGGGCAAAGTGGGTATAAACGGGTCACAAATCAATCGAATTGATGATGGAGAGCAGAATGGGTTCGACGCACAGCATCGCCACTTTCGACCACGAGGCAAGCTTCGACGCCTATGTCGCCGCGCCCGAAGGCACGCCAAAGGCCGCGATCATCGTGATCCAGGAGATTTTCGGCGTCAATCCGGGCATCCGCCAGAAGTGCGATGGGTGGGCGGCGCAAGGCTATCTCGCGGTCGCGCCCGATCTGTTCTGGCGGATCAAGCCGGGGATCGAGCTCGACCCCGATGTCGAGGCCGAGCTGCACGAAGCCTTCGGCTATTTCGGCCAGTATGATCCCGATGATGGCGTCAAGGATATCGAGGCGACCATCCGCGCGATCCGGTCCGGCATCGGCGGGCTTGATGGCGTCGCCAAGGTCGGCGCGGTAGGCTACTGCCTCGGCGGACGGCTCGCCTATATGACGGCTGCGCGCACCGATATCGACGCCAGCGTCGGCTATTACGGCGTGATGATCGACCAGATGCTGGGCGAGGCGCACGCGATTGCCAATCCCCTGATGCTGCACATTCCGACCGCGGACCATCTTGTCGGGCCCGAGGCGCAGGCAGCGATTCATGCCGGGCTGGATGATCACCCCAAGGTCACGCTGCATGATTATGAAGGGCTCGATCACGGCTTTGCCGCCGAGATGGGCAACCGCCGCGACGAGTCCGGCGCGCAGCTCGCCGATGGCCGCACCGCTGCCTTCTTTGCGGAGCATCTGGCATGAGCGTCGCACAAGCCGGAATCGCCGCCTGGCACGATTACATGCATGGCGGCTCGGACCCCGAAAAGCTGAGCGCCATGCTGGCAGACGACGCGGTATTCCATTCGCCCGTCGTCCACACCCCGCAAGAAGGCAAGGCCAAGGTCTTCGCCTATCTGCACGCCGCCGCGCACGTGCTGGGCAATGACAGCTTTCATTACGTCCGCGAGATCGTCGATGGGGACACCGCCGTGCTCGAATTCGCGCTCGTGCTCGATGGCATCCAGGTCAACGGCGTCGACATGGTCCGCTGGAATGCCGATGGCAAGATCGAGGACTTCAAGGTGATGGTGCGGCCGCTGAAGGCGGTCAACAAGGTCTGGGAGAAAATGGGCGAGATGCTGGCTAGGGCGGGTTAAGAGGCAGACCGCTAACACCAGCATCGTCATTCTCGCGAAAGCGGGAATCCCGCTACTGAGAAGCGCTGAAGTAAGCGGGACCCCCGCCTTTGCGGGGACGATAGATATGAACCGTTGTGGTTAATCGTCCGCCATCAGATAGGCGATAATCGCCGCGCGCTCCTCGGCTTTGCGCAGGCCGAAAAAGCCCATCTGGTTGCCTGGCACCAAAGCTTCCGGATCGGTCATTAAGCGGTCGAGCAGTTCGGGGGTCCAGCGCGGGTTGCTGGCGGCGAAAGCCTTGAAAGCCTTGGAATAGGCAAAAGTCCTGTCGCCAGCGACGGGGCGCTGGCTCAACCCATGCAGATTGGGCCCGCTCAGCCCCTTCTCGCCCTTTTGCACCGAATGGCAACTGTAACAGCGTTGGAAAGCACGTTCACCCATCTGGTTGGTGGATTGCGCCAATGCTGTACCGGGCAGTATCAGGACCAGCAGCGACAGGACAACGCGCAGCCTCATCTGTCGGTCCGGATCACCATCAGCCGCTCGGTGCCCGATTCGGGCAGGAACACCTCCCCCTTGCGGCCCAGGATCTGGCGGACATTCGCCCCCTCGCCGCTGCCGGCATAGCGTTGCACGAACTTCTCGGTGCGCGGATCGAAGACGCGGGTGGAATTGTCACCAAAATCGCTGACCCACACCATGTCGCGCTCGTCGACATAGACCGCATAGGCCTTGGGTGCGGGTCCGGGGAGCTTCCAGGCCTTCCAGCTCTTGTTTGAAGGCCTGTAGCGATAGAGCTCGCCGCTATTCCATCCCGTGATCCACAGATCGCCCTTGCTGTCCGCCCAGACGCGGCGCAGCCCTGTGTCCTTTGTCGGCGGCTCGATCACGCTGATGTCGCCAGTGGCGCTGTCGATCCGCGCGAGATGGCTGCCCGCGAGCGAGACATACCAGACCGTGCCGTCGGGCGCGGTGGCGATGCCATAGGGGCCGCGTCCCTTGGGGTCCTTCCACACCCGAACCTTGCCGTCGGCGGCGCTCACCCGGCCATAAATTCCGTTCTGGCCGGTGAACCAGTGCGTGCCCTGCTTGTCAAAGGCGCCCGTGTTGAGATTGGTATAGCCCGTGTCCTCGGGCAGCTTCCAGACGTCCAGCTTGCCATTCTTCGGGTCGTAGCGGACGATGGCATTCTGACCGCCATCGGTGATCCAGGCCATGCCATCGGGCCCCTGAATGACCCCGTGCGGGGCAGAATCGGGGCCGAGCGAGAGCTGCACGACCTTGCCCGACACCGGATCGAGAATGCCGAGCGCACCCTGTTTCTGTGCGGTGTACCAGATCCTGCCGTCGGGTGCCGGGGCAACATCGTGCGGGCGCGATCCCTTGGGAAGCTCGAACAGCTGGACGTTGCGGCCAATTTCGGCCGAGGCGGCGATCTGGGCCTTTTCCTCAGCGACCAGCGGGCCGCTAGCAAAACAGGCCAGCACCATTCCGGAAAGCCATACCCGCTTCATGCAAAAATCCTCCCCGATCGATGTTGCGATCCTATCAGGGATCCAACACCGATGGAGAGGAAATGTTGCGCGCTAAACGATGGTCAGTTGAACAGCGTCACCACGCCGACGCCGGGATCGACGAACCCGTCATAGATCATCTTGCCCGCGACATAGAGGATCACGGCCAGGCCGATATAGGCGATCCAGCGATAGCGCTCGATATATTTGGCGATGAAATTCGCCGCGATGCCCATCAGCGCGACCGACAGGATCAGGCCGACGATCAGGATGCCGGGATGTTCGCGCGCAGCCCCTGCCACCGCGAGCACATTGTCGAGGCTCATGCTGACATCGGCCACCGCAACCGCCCAGGCGGCAGCGGCGAAGCTCTTGGCCGGTGCGACGCCGCTATGCTCGTCGCCTTCGATTTCGGGCGAGCCTGCGTTCGCGCCCGCCGGTTGCAGCTCGCGGTACATCTTCCACGAGACCCAGAGCAGCAACAGGCCGCCGGCAAAGATCAGCCCGACGATCTGCATCAGCTGGGTGACGACCAGCGCGAATCCGATGCGCAGCACCAGAGCGGCGATGATGCCGATCAGGATCACCTTCTTGCGCTGATCGGCAGGCAGGCCCGCCGCCAGTGCGCCGACGACGATGGCATTGTCGCCGGCGAGCAGCACGTCGATCATCAGCACCTGGCCGAAAGCGGCGAGCGCGGACGGGGAGCCGATATTCGAGAAATCGGCAACGATATGGTTCCAAAGTTCCATCATGATGGGTGTCGCAGCCCTGAAGGATTACTGGTTCATGGAATCGAAGAAGTCTTCGTTGGTCTTCGAATCCTTCATCTTGTCGAGCAGGAACTCCATCGCGTCGACGGTGCCCATCTGCATGAGGATGCGGCGCAGCACCCACATCTTGGAAAGAATATCCTTCTCCACGAGCAGTTCCTCCTTGCGCGTGCCGGACTTTCCGACATCGAGCGCGGGGAAGATACGCTTGTCGGCGACCTTGCGATCCAGCACGATTTCGCTGTTGCCGGTGCCCTTGAATTCTTCGAAGATGACCTCGTCCATGCGGCTGCCGGTATCGATCAGCGCGGTGGCGATGATCGAGAGCGAACCGCCTTCCTCGATATTGCGCGCGGCACCGAAGAAGCGCTTGGGACGCTGCAGCGCATTGGCATCGACACCGCCGGTCAGCACCTTGCCCGACGAGGGCACGACGGTGTTATAGGCACGGCCCAGACGCGTAATCGAATCGAGCAGGATGACGACATCCTTCTTGTGCTCGACCAGACGCTTGGCCTTCTCGATCACCATTTCGGCGACCTGGACGTGGCGCTGCGCGGGTTCGTCAAAGGTTGAGCTGATGACCTCGCCCTTCACGCTGCGCTGCATGTCGGTGACTTCTTCCGGGCGCTCGTCGATCAGCAGCACGATCAGGAAGACTTCGGGATGGTTGTCGGTGATCGCCTTGGCAATGTTCTGCAGCAGCACGGTCTTGCCGACGCGCGGCGGCGCGACGATCAGCGCGCGCTGGCCCTTGCCCTGCGGCGAGACGATGTCGATGACCCGCGCCGACTTGTCCTTGACCGTCGGGTCGAGCGTGTCGAGCCGCAACTTCTCGTTCGGGTAGAGCGGGGTCAGGTTGTCGAAATTGACGCGGTGACGCACGACATCGGGATCGTCGAAATTGACCGCAGTGAGCTTGGTCAGCGCGAAATAGCGCTCGCCATCGCGCGGCGCGCGGATTTCGCCTTCCACCGTATCACCGGTGCGCAGGCCGAAGCGGCGCACCTGGTTGGGGCTGACGTAAATGTCATCGGGCCCGGCGAGATAGTTCGCCTCGGGGCTGCGCAGGAACCCGAAACCGTCGGACAGCACCTCGATGGTGCCCAGACCCATGATCTGCTCGCCGTCTTCGGCCAGTTCCTTGAGGATCGCGAACATCAGGTCCTGGCGGCGAAGCGTCGATGCGCCCTCGACGCCCAGCTCTTCGGCCATGGTGACGAGTTCGGCGGGGGTTTTCTGCTTGAGTTCTTTGAGATGCATGAGGTGCAGGATTCCGTGGGAAGGGTGCCGCCAAAAATGGAAACGCGGCAGTCAGGAAAGAGATGCGGGACGCCCAACCGGTAATCCGGTCACTGGTGAAGCGGGTCGTCGAAGGTCCCGGACGGGACGGGATCGGAAATAGGGCCGAGAGCGGCGAAAGTCAATCCGGGCTGCGATGGGTGGAGGCCTGGGCGCAATCTCCACCACCCCCGCTCAGCCTGGGCCTGTCGCAGGCCCCGCTATATGGCCAGCGTGGGCGCGGGCCCTTCGACTACGCGGGCTGCGCCCGCTGCTCAGGGTGAGCGGACGTGGTCAGGCGAAAGTCTTCGCGACTAGAACGGCTTCACGATCACCAGGATCACGATCACCGCGGCAGCGACGCCCGGAACCTCGTTGATCAGCCGCAGCTGCTTGCCGGTAAGCTTGCGCTCGCCGCGAGCCAGCTTCTTCGCATAGCCGATCATCCAGCCATGATAGCCGCTCAAAAGCAGCACGAAGAGCAGCTTGGCGTGCAGCCAGCCGGCGGTCCACCAGTTGCCCTGGCTCGCCAGCACCAGCCCCAGCACCCAGACTATGATCAGCGAGGGGTTGAGGATGATCTTTCGCAGCTTGTTCTCGCGGTCGATCCAGCGCGTCGCCTCTTCGGAGCCGTGCTCGGCCTCCTGATGATAGACCAGGAAGCGCGGCATCATGAACAGGCCGGCCATCCAGAAGATGACGAAGATGAGGTGCGCCGCTTTCAGCCAGAGATAGAGCATGGAGAGAACATAATCCGTTGTCAGAAGAAGCTCGTTCATGGGTTCTGCCGCCAGTCACACCGGTTGAGGCGGCAGGGCGGTCATACGCCCTGCTTCACCAGTGTAAGCAGTGCATGCACGTGTTCAATGGGGGTCTGCTGCAATATGCCGTGCCCCAGGTTGAAAATATGCGGCCGTCCCTCGAACGTGCGCAGGATATGCCGGACCGCATTTTCCATCTGCTCGCCGCCCGCCAGCAGCGCCAGCGGGTCGAGATTGCCTTGGACGGGCAGATGCGCCGGAATATTGGCGGCAGCCCAGACCGGATCGATCGTCTCGTCGAGCCCCAGCGCATCGACGCCGGTTTCGCGGGCATAGGCGGCAAGCTTCTCGCCTGCACCCTTGGGGAAACCGATCACCGGCACGCCGGGGCGTGCTTCGTGGATGGCTGCGGCAATGCGCGCATTGGGCGCGATCACCCAGCGTTCGAACTGCGCCGGGGCGAGCGAACCCGACCAGCTGTCGAAAATCTGGACGGCATCGACGCCGGCATCGATCTGGCCGATCAGATATTCGATGGTGAGATCGACGATTCCGTCGATGAGCGCCTGAAAACCGGCGGGATCGCGATAGGCATATTCGCGTGTTGCGTGCTGGTCCTTGCTGCCCTCGCCGTTGACCATATAGGTCGCAACGGTCCAGGCCGACCCTGCAAAGCCCAGAAACGTCTTTTCAGGCGCAAGCTCGGCCCTGACCAGCCGCACGGTCTCGTAGATCGCCTCGAGCCGCTCAGGGACCGCGACAAGGCTCTCCAGCGCATGATCGAGCAACCGGGGCGACAGATGCGGCCCCTCGCCCACCAGGAATTTCAGATCCTGGCCCATCGCATAGGGGACGATCAGGATATCGGAAAACAGGATCGCGGCATCGAGCGCGAACCGGCGCAGCGGCTGCAGCGTGATCTCGGCGGCCGCCGGACTGTCATAGACCAGCTCGAGAAAGCCGCCCTTTTCCGCCCGCAGCGCGCGATATTCGGGAAGATAGCGCCCGGCCTGGCGCATCATCCACATCGGCGGCACCTTGGCCACATGTCCGTTCAGGCAATCGAGCAAGGGCGCCTTGCGCGCCGTCGTCTGCATTGTGTCCCCACCCATCTTAATTCTTATATCCTTTATATAGGGATTCTGTTGAAGAAAGCCGCTGGAAAACCGGCATGACGCTTTCTTGCCCTATGTATCGACAGATTGACAGTCGCCAAATCGCAGCAGCCTGACGAGTCGGCAAATTTTTGCCCGCTATCAACAGCCTGTGGGTAAAGCTTTCACTTGTGGACAAGCCCTGTGAGGAATCTCGGGTCAGGGGGGAGCAAAACCATCCCCGGTTTTGCCCACAATATCATGCCTTGATTTATCCCCGCGCTGCCCACAGACCATGGGCATGAGCCGCTTTCACCTGCACCTCTTGTCAGATTCCACGGGAGAGACCCTGGAGAACATCGCCAAGGCGGCGCTGGCGCAGTTTGACGCGGTGGAGATCATCAAGCATTTCTGGCCAATGGTGCGTTCCGAAACGCATCTCGACCGGATATTGGACGAGGTCGCGGCCAATCCGGGGCTGGTGCTGTTCACCTTGGTCAATCCCGATATCCGCGCCAAGCTCGAGCGGCGCTGCCGCGTGCTCGGGCTGCCGATGGTGCCCGCGCTCGATGCGGTGAGTGATGCCTTGTCCAATCTGCTCGGCCAGGCGGCCAAGGCGCGGCCGGGCCGACAGCATGTGCTCGATGCCGCCTATTTCGCACGCGTGGAAGCGATCCAGTTCACGATCGCGCATGATGACGGGCAGAACTGGGAGAATTGGGAGGCGGCGGACATCGTGCTCGCCGGCGTCTCGCGCTCGTCCAAGACGCCGACCTCGATCTATCTCGCCAATCGCGGCTACAAGACCGCGAACATCCCGATCGTGATCGAATCGCCGCCGCCTTCCGCGCTGTTCACGCTCAGGCATCCGCTGGTGGTGGGGCTGACGACCAATCCCGAACGGCTGATCGCGGTGCGCCGCAACCGGCTGTTGTCCTTGAACCAGGCCCCCGAAACCGATTATGTCAATGACGAGAAGGTGAAGGCCGAGCTGGCCTTTGCCAGGCGGATGTTTGCGGATAATGGTTGGCCGGTGATCGACGTGACGCGTCGATCGATCGAGGAATCGGCGGCGGCGATCATCAACCTGTTCAACGAGCGCGAAGCCGCGCGCGAAAACAGGCGGCAGGCGACCGAGCCGATGGATAAAGCCTAGTTTGCTTCGGGCATAAGGACGATGGAAATGCTGATACTCGCATCGCAGAGCACCGCACGCCGGGCCATGCTCGATGCTGCCGATGTGCCTTTCTCGGTCGTGGCGGCGCATATCGATGAATCCTCGATCCGTGCCTCGCTCCATGCCGAGGGCACCTCCCCTCGCGATATCGCCGATGCCCTGGCAGAAGCCAAAGCGATGCGCGTCGGCACCCGGCGGCCCGAGGCGATGGTGCTCGGCTCCGACCAGATCCTGGAAACCAGCGAAGGCGAGATGCTGAGCAAACCGCAGACCCCCGACGATGCGATCCGCCAGCTCGAATCGCTGTCGGGCAAGCCGCACAAATTGTGGAGCGCCGCCGTCATCGTCGAGGGCGGTCGGCCGATCTGGCGGCATGTCGGCAAGGCGGTGATGCACGTGCGTCCGCTGGGCCCTGCCTTTGTCCGTGACTATGTGGAAAAGCACTGGGAAACCATTGGATATACGGTGGGTTGCTACGAGATAGAGGGTGCGGGAGCCCAGCTTTTCAGCCATATCGAGGGCGATGTGTTCACCGTCCAGGGCATGCCGCTGCTGCCGCTGCTCGGCTTCCTGCGCGAACGCGAACTGATGCCGAGCTGATTCATCCGCTTGGAAAATCGGCAAGGGTTTCAGCAGAGTCCGCCTTACCCCCTCCGTTTGTCCCGAGCGAAGTCGAGGGACGCAGACCCAAGGGTTTCCCATGTCCCAACCCTATGCCGAGTTGATCGGCGACCCGATCGCGCACAGCAAATCGCCGCTGATCCACAATTTCTGGCTCAAAACGCTGGGGATGGAAGCCGAGTATCGCGCCTGCCATGTCACGCCCGACGCGCTGGCCGATTATATCGCCCAGCGCCGTGCCGATCCGCTCTGGCGCGGGTGCAATGTCACCATTCCGCACAAGATTGCGGTGATGGAGCATGTCGCCGATCCGGGCGATGTGCGCAGCAGCATCGGGGCGATGAACACGATCGCGCGCGATGAACAGGGCGCGCTGTTCGGCACCAACACCGATGCCGGCGGTTTCTACGCACCGCTCGGGCAGAGCGATTTTACCGGTGCAGATGTCGCGCTGATCGGCGCGGGCGGGGCGGCGCGGGCGGTGCTGTTCGCGCTCGCCCGAATGGAGGTCGCCAGCGTGACAATCCATGCGCGCAATCCCCTGAAAGCCATGGGGCTGCTTGCGAGCTTCGCGCTCAAGGGCCAGGTGCGCGGCATGGACGATCCGCTGGGCGAGGTCGATCTGCTGGTCAACACGAGCCCCTTGGGCATGAAGGGTTTCGACCCGCTGGTGCTCGACCTTTTGCCGCTGCCCGAGAGCGCGCTGGTCTATGACATTGTCTACAATCCGCTCGAAACCGGGCTGCTGAAGGCGGCGCGGGCGCGCGGGCTCGAGACGGTCGACGGGCTCGAGATGCTGATCGGCCAGGCAGCGCTCGCCTTCGAAATCTTCTTCGGTGCCGCTCCCCCGCGGAACCGCGACGATGAGCTCCGGGCATTGCTGCTGGCATGATGGCACCGATCAAGCGCCTGCCGCCGCACCATCGTCATCGGCCACTGGTGCTGGGGCTGACCGGATCGATCGGCATGGGCAAATCGGCGGTGGCGAAGATGCTGCGCGCCGAGGGCGTGCCGGTGTTCGATGCCGATGCCGAGGTACATGTGCTGCAGGGACCGGGCGGAGCGCTGCTGCCCGCGATCGAGGCCGCGTTTCCCGGCACGACAGGGCCGCAAGGTGTCGACCGTGCGAAGCTGGGTGCGGCGGTGTTCGGCAATCCGGTGGCGCTGAAAAGGCTCGAGCATATCGTGCATCCGGCGGTGGCGCGCTCGCGCGCCGCCTTCGTCCGCGCCCACCGGTCGCGCCGGATCATCGTGTTCGATATCCCGCTGCTGTTCGAGAAAGGCGGTACCCAGAATGTCGATGGCATCGTGGTCGTCTCCGCGGCGCTGTGGCAGCAGCGCAAGCGCGTGCTCGCCCGCCCGGGCATGACCGCGGCACGCCTGCGCCATATCCGTCACCTGCAGATGGCTGATCACCACAAGCGCGCGCATGCCGATTGGGTGATCCCCACCGGCGGCACCAAATTGGCGACGCGACAGGCGGTGCGCAGGCTGCTTCAGAATTTACGTTCGGCCCTTGCACGATGAGCAAATCGGTCCAATAGTATCGGAAATGAGAGAGATCATTTTCGATACCGAAACCACCGGCCTGTCCCCTGATGAAGGACACAGGATGGTGGAAATCGGGTGTATCGAGATGGTCGGTCGCAGCCTGACGGGCCGCACCTTCCACGCCTATTTCAATCCCGAAATCCCGATGCCGCCCGAAGCCGAGAAGGTGCATGGCCTGGGCGATGCGTTTCTCGCCGACAAGCCGCTGTTTGGCGCAGGCGTCGAGGATCTGCTCGAGTTTCTCGGCGATGCGACCCTGGTCGCGCACAATGCCGGGTTCGACATGCGCTTCCTGAATGCGGAACTGGCCATGGTCGGCAAGCCCGCCATTGCGATGAGCCGTGTGATCGACACCGTCGCGATGGCACGCGCCAAGTTTCCCGGATCGCCCGCCAGCCTGGATGCATTGTGCAAGCGCTTCGGCGTCGATCGCAGCCACCGCGTGCTGCACGGCGCGCTGCTCGATGCCGAGCTGCTGGCGCAGGTCTATATCGAGCTGACCGGGGGTCGCCAGATCGGGCTCGGTCTCGCCGACGACAGCGCGGAAACCGCCGTCGTCCCCGGTGCACGGCCTCGCCTCATTCCCAGTGTCCAGCGTCCGCACCGCCTGCCGCGCCCGTTTGCCGCCAGCGAGGAAGAGCTGGCCGCGCATGCCGAGTTCCTGGGCAAGATCAAGCAGCCGCTCTGGCTGTCGACACGCTAACCTTTGTACTGAAAATCATTCCGGAAAGGAGGTCTTTACCCGAATCGTCACCCGATCCTTAGCGTTGGACGCCAAGGATATATCGATCCGGCCCGTCGCGGCAGTGATCCTGCGGCTGGCCCCAAAAAATGGAGAATATCATGGACATTCGTATTTCTGGTCATCAGGTCGACACTGGCGAAGCGCTCAAGGTGCACGTCGCGGACCGACTCAATGCGATTGTCGAAAAGTATTTTTCCAAGGCGATATCCAGCCAGGTCACCTTCAGCCGAGGGCCTCACGAACAGTTCCAGTGCGATATCGTCACGCATGTGATGCAGGGCCTGATCCTCAAGGGCCATGGCCTGGCGCAGGATGCGCATGTCTGCTTCGACGGCGCGGCGGACAAGATCGAGAAGCAGCTGCGCCGCTATATGGGCCGCCTCAAGGGCCGCCATGAACAGTTCCAGCATGCCGCGCGCGAGGAAGAAGCCGCCTATGTCGTGTTCGACAGCGGCAACGAGGAAGAGGAGGTCGTGGGCGATGCTCCGGTCGTGATCGCCGAAACCCGCGTCGACGTGCCCACCGCCACCGTATCCGACGCCGTGATGATGCTCGACCTGCGCAACACCAATGCGCTGTTCTTCAAGAATACCGGCACCGGGCGGCACAACATGGTCTATCGCCGCCCCGATGGTTCGATCGGCTGGGTCGAACCGCGCGTCTGAATATTTTCGGCGCGTTGTGCGCCCGTGCATCGCATGGCTTGGTTTTTCGGGCGATATGGTGCATGGGCGCGGCAGCAATGCGTCGGCGGGATGAGGCAACCCCCTCCCGGCAGGGCCGACGGTGATCCTTTGAACATTCGTGCGCGCCGCCTCGGCAACGATCGGGGGCGGCGCGACAGAATCGAGAATTTTGACTGTCATGGCATGGTTCGAACTCCATAAGCAGGCGGTGCTGATCTCGGCACGCGTCGCGGACAAGCACCAGGCGCTCGAGCTGGCCGCCGAACAGTTCGGTCATTGCTACGGGCTGGATCCGGACAAGGTGCTCGGCTGCCTGCTCGAGCGCGAGCAACTCGGTTCGACCGGCTTCGGGCGCCGCGTTGCCATTCCGCATGGCAAGATGGATGGGCTGGACCATTCGGTGGCGGTGGTGCTGCGGCTGGGCAAGCCGATCGAGTTCGGCTCGATCGACAATCTTCCGGTCGATCTGGTGATCGCGCTGCTCTCGCCGGTGGCCACGGGTGCGATGCACCTTCAGGCACTTGCGCATATCTCGCGGCTGACGCGTGACGAAAAGACGCTCGCCAAGATCAAGGGCGCGGATGACCCGGACGCGATCTATGCGCTGGTCACCGCCGAGCTGGATCGTGACGCTGCCTGACCGGGCGACAGGGCCTGGCGAAGAGGCGCATTTCCGCGCGCTCGAACGCCTTTATGCCGCCGCTGCGATCAATCGGCTGTTCCCGTCGCGGCTGACGATCACGGCAGCGGGCAAGGCACGGATCGATTTCGAGGTGACCCCTGAACATTTCCATGCGGCCGGTGCGGCGCATGGCACGCTCTATTTCAAGATGCTCGACGATGCCGCCTTTTATGCGTGCAATGCGCTGGTCACCGACCGATTCCTGCTCACCACGGCGTTCAACCTGCATTTCACCGCGCCGGTGCGCGCGGGGCCGGTCTATGCCGAGGGCCATTGGGTAAGCGGGCGCCGACGCGTCTGGGTGGGCGAATCCCGGCTGGTGGATAGCCATGGCGAGGAGATCGCGCGCGGCACGGGCACGTTCATGCGCTCGCACATCGCGCTGTCGGGGCTGGAAGGCTACAAGCCGCCGATCGCGGACAGCCTGTGATCGAGCCTCGGCTGGCGACTCACGTCCGCATCGAGGCGCTCAAGCGTCTCACCGCCGCAGCAGGCGGCTTTGCCACCATCATCGCCAAAGGGGACCCGGTATCGGGCGCGATCCTTATCGCGCGGACGGTTCGCGGACAGGACAATGCGCTGTTCGAACTGTTCCGCAGGTTCGACGACCAGGCGGAGTGGCAGGAGGTGTGGAGCGAGGATTCCGGCTCGCTGGCGCGCAAGGGCAGCATGGCCGAATATGCCGAGCGACGCCGTCTTCGCGATGCCGACTTGTGGATTATTGAACTGGATGTCGCCAGCCGCGCACAGTTCAACGCGATAATGGGTCAGACGAGTTGACTCATTATCGCCGCTGCTAGAGGGGCCGCTGCACCGATCAACGCGCAGGCGGCTCATATGGTTCCCCGGCTTTTCAAGGCCAGAGAAGAACAGGGCTAGCACGCAGACGGGGGGTTTCCCTTCCGGAACCGGCCGGGCTTTTCTGCCCGATCCCAGTTCCGGCCGTGGTGATCCACCGCACAGTCAAAGTTTGTAATGAGTAAGATCCTCAAGGTCGCCAGCATGGCCGCCATGACAGTCTATTCGATTGTCACCTTCTCTCTCACCGACGCGTCAGCCGCCCTTGCATCGCCGCTGATTGCCGACATGATCCAGCCGGTTCCCGCCCAGACGAGCGAAACCACCGCCTCCAGCGCTGATGAAGCCGCTGTCGTAGCCGGTGCTGCCTCGGCCGAAACCGCTCCCCAGCAGATCGACACCCAGACCGCCAAGCCGCCGCTCAAGGCCGAAAGCCTGGCGCAGCTCGTGTCGATGTCCGACATGCCCGCCGAAATCGACGAGGAAACCCGTTGTCTCGCCGGTGCCGTCTATTTCGAATCCAAGGGCGAGACCCTTAACGGCCAGCTCGCCGTCGCCAAGGTGGTGATCGCGCGCCGCGATTCGGGCCGCTTCGCCAGCAGCCTGTGCGGCGTGGTCTATCAGCCCAGCCAGTTCTCGTTCGTTCGCGGCGGCCGCATGCCCGCCATTCCCACCGCCAGCCAGGACTGGAAGGAAGCCGTCGCCATCGCGCAGATCGCGATGAAAGACAGCTGGGACAGCCCGGTCGAAGGCGCGCTGTTCTTCCACGCGCGTCATGTCTCGCCGGGCTGGCGCATGCAGCGCCTCGCCGCGGTCGACAATCACGTCTTCTATCGCTGATCGCCTGGCCTCAGGGCCAGCCACGACAGCTTGAGAGCTAGTCCTTTGGGTCGCAAAGGACTGAGGCGGGCGCTCCTCTAGCGTCCGCCTCGACCTTTTTGCGCGTAGGGAAAGCGCATGAAGAAAGGACCGGCAGCTTGGGGGCTACCGGTCCAGTCGGGTTTCTACCAAGGGTGTGGTAAAGGCTTGGCGCGTCAGCTGCCGACGGCAATGCGCTCGCCGGGCTTGAAACGCTCGCCGGCTTCGGCGCGGGCGATCAGCGTCACCATCGCGCGCTGGCCGCTGGCGATCGTTTCGCTCACGCAGTTGCGGTAATCGATGCGCTCGCGCAGGGTGGGCGTTTCGGGCGTACCGCAGACCTGGCGCGAGGCGGTTTTCAGCCGGGCCTGCAGCGTTGCAGCGCCCGCCGGCGTGGTGAGATCGAGATCGACGAACGGAACCTCGACGCTGCGGACGACGCGGCCGCCAGCGGCCTCGCTGGTCTTGACGGGATTGGCCTGGACGGAAGCGGAAAAGATGATGGCCGAGGCGGCAGCGGCGGCCAGGGCACGGGTGGCGACGGGGGCGAGAGCACGGGCGAACATGGGGTGGGGTCCTTTCTTGGGGGCAAACTGAACGGTGGGGCCGGTCCTGTCGGCAAGGGTCCCTTCAGGACCGGCCTTGTTGTCGTTTGCCGCCGATGTCCTGCCTGGGGAGCTATGGAGCATCGGCGACATCATCTGGATAGGGCAAGGCGCGCCGATGCGCGCGCCGCGCTCGACAAGGACGCAGCAGATGTCGCTCAACGACTACAGCTGTCGACGAACGACACAGCCGCATCGACCAATGTAACATATGCAAAGAAAGCGTCACCGAATCGGCAAGAAACGGTCATGCTTCCGCTACGGAAAGCTGGGGCCGTCAGCCGATAGGGAATGTCGCGAGCGCTTCCGCCAGAAGCGCCGCGCGGGGTTCCACGTGGAACCCTGTCAGATCAGTCCCGCGAGCGGGCTGGAGGGATCGGCATATTTGCGCGTGCCCATGCGACCGGCGAGATAGGCCTCGCGGCCGGCCTCGACTGCCAGCTTCATCGCGCGCGCCATGCGGATCGGGTCCTTCGCCTCGGCGATCGCAGTGTTCATCAGCACGCCGTCACAGCCCAGCTCCATTGCGATCGCCGCATCAGAAGCCGTGCCGACCCCGGCATCGACCAGCACCGGCACCTTGGCGTTCTCGACGATCAGCCGGATGGTGACGCGGTTCTGGATGCCCAGCCCCGATCCGATCGGCGCGCCCAGCGGCATGATCGCCACGGCACCGGCGTCTTCCAGGCGTTTCGCGCCGATGGGATCGTCGACGCAATAGACCATCGGCTTGAAACCTTCCCTGGCGAGAATCTCGGTCGCGCGCAGCGTTTCGTGCATGTCGGGATAGAGCGTCTTCGCCTCGCCCAGCACCTCGAGCTTGACCAGGTCCCAGCCGCCTGCCTCGCGCGCCAGGCGCAGCGTGCGGATTGCCTCCTCGCCGGTGAAACAGCCGGCGGTGTTGGGAAGATAGGTGATCTTCTTCGGGTCGATAAAGTCGGTGAGCATCGGCGCATTGGGGTCCGACACGTTGACCCGGCGCACCGCGACGGTGACGATCTCTGCCCCCGAAGCGGCGACCGCTGCGGCGTTCTGCGCGAAATCCTTGTACTTGCCGGTGCCGACGATCAGCCGCGAGCGAAACGTGTGACCCGCGACGGTCCAGCTGTCATCCGCCGGAGCATGATCGCCGCCGCCGACGAAATGCACGATCTCCAGCCGGTCGCCATCGTGCACGGTGACATCGCCGAGCGTCGAACGCGGCACGATCTCCAGATTGCGCTCGACCGCCACCTTGGCGGCGTCGAGCCCGAGCGAGCCGACGAGCGCAGCAATGCTCTGGCCCGCGGCAACGCGGCGCGGCTCGCCATTGATATGAATGCTGATCTGGGCGGTTTCGGTGGAGGTGCTGGTCATAGGGCGCGACTCTTGGCGCGGATCGAGGGGCAAGGGCAAGCCCCAATATTGGCAATCGGGATTGCGTTCAGTGCTGGCGCGCGGCGCGATAGTTCAGCAGATGCGCGATGCTGAGCAGCGCGACGCCGGTCAGCGTCAGCGCATATTCCCAGGAACCGCCATGCGGCACGGTCATCGCGGCGAGCATCGCGGCAATGCCCATCGAGCCGATGGCGAGCGGTGTCCAGGCACCGTGCAATCGGACGCCATGGCCCAGCGCGAGTGCGGCCATGATCGCCGCAAGCACGAAGCCGATCTCATGCACCCAGGGAGAAAGGAAGATGCCGCCCATCGAGGCGAATCCCGCCACCAGCCACAGGCCCGCCGCGCAATGCACCATGCATAGCGCAGACAGCGCAATCGCGGCCGAATCGAGCTGGCCGGACCGGGTGATACGAGACAACATGCCTCGCACATAGGTGATATGATATCATTGCGCAATCGGGCTTTAGCAACAATCTCGCCAGGACGCGATGAGCGGTGCCGAAAAACCCCTTGCAAGCAGGGCATCGCCGTCCGAAATGCGTGCATCATGACCAGCCTGTCGCACCCCCGGATCGCCACGCCGCTGTCGCCCGACCGCAGCACGCCCAATGCCATCGCCATCTGGCTCTACGGCGTCGCGCTGCTGGTCTTCTGCATGGTGGTCGTGGGCGGGATTACACGGTTGACCGAATCGGGCCTGTCGATCACCGAATGGAATGTGGTCACCGGTACCCTGCCGCCGCTGTCCGAAGCCGCCTGGGTGGCGGAGTTCGAGAAATACAAGCGCATCCCCGAATATATCGAGGTCAATGCCGGCATGTCGCTGGCCGAGTTCAAGACCATCTATTTCTGGGAATATGTCCACCGGCTGCTCGGGCGGCTCGTCGGAGTCGCCTTCGCCCTGCCCTTCGCCTGGTTCGCCATCCGCCGCGCGATTCCGCAGGGCTATGGCTGGCGGCTGTTCGCGCTGTTCGCGCTGGGCGGGCTGCAGGGTGCGATCGGATGGTGGATGGTCGCGTCGGGCCTGACCGAGCGTACCGATGTCAGCCATTTCCGGCTCGCGGTGCACCTGCTCAACGCGCTGTTCATCATGGCAGGGCTGATCTGGACCGCGCGCGACCTGCAGGTGCTCGCGCGCGATCCCGCAGCGCGGCCGGCGCGCATGACCGGGCTGGCGCTGGCGACGATCCTCATCCTCTTCGTGCAGCTGCTGCTCGGCGCCTGGGTCGCGGGGCTCAACGCGGGCTATGCCGCCAAGAGCTGGCCGCTGATGAATGGCAGCTTCGTTCCGCAAGATATCGACTGGTCGCATGGCGTGGTGCACACGCTGACGCACGACCCGTTCCTGCTGCATTTCCTGCATCGCTGGTGGGCCTTTGTCGCGGTCGCCGCACTGGTCGTGATGGCGCGTGCGGTGCGCAAGGCCGACCGGCCTGCCTCGGTCGCGATCCACAGCGCGTTCGGCGTGCAGGTGCTGCTCGGCATCGCCACGGTGATGAGCAGCGTCGATCTGCACCTCGCCGTGCTGCACCAGGCCGTGGGCGCGATTCTGGTCGGCACCGTCGCCTGGGGTGCGCACAGCCTGGGCCGTCAGGGTGCGACGCACCCGGCATGATCGGCGATTCGCTTACCGACACCAGCGAGATCCGGCTGGTCTATTGCCCCTTTGCCGACAAGGAAGAGGCACAGACGATCGCACGCACCGTGGTGCGCGAACAGCTCGCCGCCTGCGCCAATGTGCTGGGGACGGTCCAGTCGATCTATCACTGGAACGGTGAGCTGACCGAACAGGCCGAGGTGCCGGTGCTGTTCAAGACCGCCCTGCCCCAGTCCAAGGCGCTGGTCGCCCGAATTGTGCATCTGCACAGCTATGACGAGCCGGCAGTGCTGGTGCTGCCGGTGGAATATTGCCCGCCCAGCTTTCGCGCCTGGGTGCTCGGCCAGACTCTGGCGATCGACTGAGCCGCGCCGGGCGACAGTTCCTGCGGATGGTGCGAATCGAGGCTTTTCCCAGCCTCCTCTAGGGCCGGAAACCCGATGGTATCATGATACCCTACGCCAAAAGCCCCAAAATGCTTGACGAATCGGGACCTGATCGTCATTAGCCGCGCTTCGTTCAGGCCTGCTGACCAGCGGCCTGTCGTGTCACGGAAATCTGTCAGCCGATCGCACTTCCCGATCCACCCGATCCGGAACCGCAGCGGAGGACGTTTTGGAAGGTTGAAGGCCATGAAGGCTTTGCTCAAGACCACCAAGTCGATCAAGCCGGCTGAGGTGGAAAAGAAATGGCATATTATCGATGCCGATGGACTGGTGGTCGGCCGCGTCGCGGTGATCATCGCCAACATCCTGCGCGGCAAGCACAAGCCGAGCTACACCCCGCATGTCGATTGCGGTGACCATGTCATCGTCATCAACGCAGGCAAGGTGCAGCTGACCGGCAACAAGCGCAGCGACAAGGTCTATTACAAGCACACCGGTTATATCGGTGGCATCAAGGAAGTGACCGCCGCCAAGGTGCTGGACGGCCGCTTCCCCGAGCGCGTGCTTGAAAAGGCGGTGGAGCGCATGGTTCCCCGTGGTCCGCTGGGTCGCCAGCAGATGCGCAACCTGCACCTCTTCACCGGAACCGAACATCCGCATGCCGGCCAGCAGCCCGAAGTGCTCGACGTGGCCTCGCTCAACCGCAAGAACAAGGTGGGTGCATAATGTCTGATACCGTGCAATCCCTGTCCGACATCAAGGACATCGCTGCCGACATCGAAACCACCGACGCGCCCGTCGCCAAGGTTTCGAACGCCCCGCTGCGCGAGCAGGAGCTCGACAAGCAGGGCCGCGCCTATGCCACCGGTCGCCGCAAGGACGCCGTGGCCCGCGTGTGGCTGAAGCCCGGCACTGGCAAGATCATCGTCAACAAGCGCGACCAGGCCGTGTATTTCGCACGCCCGACTCTGCGTCTGGTGATCAACCAGGTGTTCGACATCACCGACCGCAAGGATCAGTATGACGTGATCTGCACCGTCAAGGGCGGCGGTCTCTCGGGCCAGGCCGGCGCGGTCAAGCACGGCATCAGCCAGGCGCTGACCAAGTACGAACCCGCTCTGCGCAGCACGGTTAAGCAGGCAGGCTTCCTGACCCGCGACAGCCGCACCGTCGAGCGCAAGAAGTACGGCAAGGCCAAGGCGCGCAAGAGCTTCCAGTTCTCGAAGCGCTGATGCGTCTCGTCGCCGGGGTCTTCGGACTCCGTGCGATGCCGGAATGAAAAACGGGGTGATCGCCCCCCTTGGATTGGGCCTTCGGGCGTCTCCATCGGGCCAGCGATCGCCCCGATTTTCATTTCAGGCCGCCCGATCGGTGCAGCAGCGCTTGCACAGCGCGGTTGCACCCGCTAAGGGCGTCGCCTGCCCGCGAAGGAGTGTAGCTCAGCTGGTAGAGCGTCGGTCTCCAAAACCGAATGCCGGGGGTTCGAGTCCCTCCACTCCTGCCAGCGGCGATCAGTGTCTCCCCCAAGCGGGGCATCCCCTTCCATTGAATCCCCTTGCTTCTGCGGATTTGCGCGGCTATGGGGCTGTCTTTCTCCGACAGGGTGCATATATCGCGTTTCAGCCGGGCAAGGCTGGCGGCGATGTGTCTGCCAATGCGAATATGCCCGCCCATCGGAACAAGGAAAGTGAAGGCCATGGCCAGCGAAGGAAAGAAGACCAGCCCCGGCGAGTTCGTGCGACAGGTGCGCACTGAAGCCTCGAAGGTCGTCTGGCCGAGCCGCCAGGAAACGGTGACCACCTCGATCATGGTGTTCATCCTGATGACCATCCTGGCGATCTTCTTCCTGACCGTCGATTCGATCTTCGGTGCCATCGTCAAGTGGCTGCTCACGCTCGCGTAAGAGCGCCAAAACGTCTTTTGAAAGAGAACTGAATGTCGCGCTGGTACATCATTCACGCTTATTCGGGCTTCGAGAACAAGGTCCGCGACGCGATTCTCGCCGATGCCGAGCGCATGGGCCTGTCGGCGCTGGTCGAGCAGGTCGAGGTTCCGACCGAAACCGTGACCGAGGTGCGCCGCGGCAAGAAGGTGCAGACCGAGCGCAAGTTCTTCCCCGGCTATGTGCTGGCCAAGCTCAAGATGACCGACGATGTCTATCACGTCGTCAAGAACACGCCCAAGGTCACCGGTTTTCTCGGCCCCAATGGCAAGCCCCAGGCGATCAGCGATGCCGAGGCTGCGCGCATCCTGAACACCAAGGAAGAAGCCGCCAACGCGCCGCGCGCCCGTATCGATGTCGATTACGAAATCGGCGATTCGGTCAAGGTGCTCGAAGGTCCGTTCGCCAGCTTCAACGGCATTGTCGAGGAACTCGATTTCGACAAGGCCCGCGTCAAGGTCTCGGTCTCGATCTTCGGCCGCGCCACGCCGGTCGATCTCGATTTCGAGCATGTGGAACTGGCGAAGTAAGGGAGCATCGCAGGAAAAGTGGGAACCGGTTTTCCGGTTCGCGATGCGACCCACAAGGAATTTTGTCCTCACCCCTTTAGGGGAGAGGGCGACGAGACTTGGCAGCTTGCTGCCTAGTCGCAGTGGGAGAGGGTCTCCGGCGTTCGATCTTGACGCATCCCCTCTCCAACTCCGCGTAACCGGCAAGCCGGTAACGCTCCGTATCCTCTCCCCTGAAGGAGAGAGGATACATCGTGCGGGAGACTGGCCTTAAACCAGTCGCTTGACCGCTTAATTTGAGGGCGACGGGCACCTGCCTTTCGCCTGACAGAATGAAGGAGTGCCATCATGGCAAAGAAGATTGAAGGCTATATCAAGCTGCAGGTGGCCGCTGGTGCCGCCAACCCCTCGCCGCCGATCGGCCCTGCTCTGGGTCAGCGCGGCGTCAACATCATGGAATTCTGCAAGCAGTTCAACGCTGCCACGCAGGACATGGAAAAGGGCACCCCGCTGCCGACCGTCATCACCGTGTACGGCGACCGCAGCTTCACCTTCGTGACCAAGACGCCGCCGGCGAGCTACCTGATCAAGAAGGCGGCGAACCTCAAGAGCGGTTCGAAGCTTCCGGGCAAGGAAAGCGCGGGCACCATCAAGCGTTCGCAGCTTGCGGAAATCGCGCAGGTGAAGATGGCCGACCTCAATGCCAACGACATCGAGGCAGCAACGAAGATTATCGAAGGCTCGGCAACGTCGATGGGCCTTGAAGTGGTGGAGGGCTGAGATCATGGCAAAGGTGACCAAGAAGGCAAAGGCTCTCGCCGCCAAGCTCGACGCTGAAAAGCTGTATGGTGTCGATGAAGCCATCAAGACCATCAAGGAACTGGCGAGCGCCAAGTTCGACGAGACCATCGAAGTCGCGCTGAACCTGGGCGTCGACCCGCGTCATGCCGACCAGATGGTCCGCGGTGTCGTGTCGCTGCCCTCGGGCACCGGCAAGGACGTCCGCGTCGCCGTGTTCGCGCGTGGCGACAAGGCCGAAGCGGCTCTGGCCGCCGGTGCCGAGCGTGCGGGTGCCGAAGACCTGATGGAAGAAATCCAGAACGGCAAGATCGACTATGATCGCATCATCGCCACCCCCGACATGATGGGCGTGGTCGGTCGTCTCGGCAAGCTGCTGGGTCCCAAGGGCCTGATGCCGAACCCGAAGCTGGGCACCGTCACCCCGAACGTCGCCGAAGCCGTCAAGGCGGCCAAGGGCGGCCAGGTGGAATTCCGCGTCGAAAAGGCCGGCATCATCCATTCGGGCATCGGCAAGGCCAGCTTCTCGGACGAAGCGCTGCGCGCCAATTTCGACGCGTTCGTCGATGCGATCGTCAAGGCGAAGCCCTCGGGCTCCAAGGGCAAGTATCTGCGCAAGATCTCGGTCAGCTCGTCGATGGGCCCCGGCCTGAAGGTCGACGTGTCGGAAGTGCACGCAGGCTGATCGTCACAATCTGCTGCTAAGCCATTCAGGGGCCGGAGGGGAACCTTCGGCCCCTTTTTGGTGTCTGGCTTCGACAGCCAATCCACCCCATCGCCTTCCCTCTCTGGCCGGAGCCGCGCCCCATGACCCTCGATCTGCACGTCACGCTGACCTATGACATGGAGGGGCCTACCGACATCCTGCTCCAGGTCGAGGCCGCCGCCATCCCCGAACAGCGGATCGAATCGGCGCATATCCAGGCTTCGCATTGCGACCATTTCGTCCGGGTGGCGGCGCTTGACGGGATCGGCGACCGCATCTGGCTGCGCACCAGCGGGCGGCTCAGCATCGATTACCGCGCGCGGATGACGGTGCTGCGCGATCTCGCCGATGTCGCCACGCTGCCGCAGATGCCACTGCACCAGCTGCCCGGCGAGACGGTGCAATATCTGTTCGATTCGCATTATTGCCCGGCGACCAAGTTCCACAGCTTCGTTGATACCGAGTTCGGCACCCTGTCGGGCGGCGCGCGGATCGCGGCGATGCGGGACTGGATCGCCGAGCATTTCACCTATCAATCGGGCAGCTCGGACGCGACCACCACCGCGCTCGACAGCTTCGTCACCCGGCACGGGGTGTGCCGCGACTATGCGCATGTCATGATCGTGCTTGCGCGCGCCTGTTCGATCCCCGCGCGCTTCGCCAGCGTCTATGCGCCCGATGTGACCCCGCAGGATTTCCATGCGGTGGCCGAGGTCTTCCTCGCCAATCCGGACGGCGAGGGCGGCGCCTGGCATCTGGTCGACCCCACCGGCATGGCGACCGCCGCCGACATGGTGAAGATCGGCGTCGGTCGCGACGCGCTCGACGTGGCGTTTCTCACCGCCTTCGGCACCGTCGAGCTGGTCGAGCAGCAGGTCAGCGTGAAACGCGCGGCGTAACGGGCACGCGCGAGCTTGACTCTACGGCCGTAGCTGCTAATGCCCGCGCCGACCGGATCGCTCGCAAGGGCGTATCCGATCGCCGTCCGAGACAGTTGGTGCGGGGGATCTGCCCTGCTTAATTCCCAGCCTAGACGGGGACATGTTTTTCGCTGTCGTGCGCTCGTCGCACCACAGACGCTGCCATTTTCGTCCCTCTGACGCACAGGCGCAGCAGGGGCTTCGGCTCGGCAAACACCCCCCACGGACAGACGTAGCAGTGCGGCCAGGACCGGCAACGGCCCCTTTTCGTGCTGCACAAGCAACCGGGCGCACCGGTGGATGGTCTCGTGTCATCCATCAAACCGATGCGCTCATGTGGAAGGAGAACGGCATGGATCGTGCTGAAAAAGAAGCCGCTGTTGCCTCGCTGAACGCAACCTTCGGTGAAGCCGGTGTGGTGGTGGTGACCCGTAATCTGGGTCTGACCGTTGCCAAGTCGACCGAGCTTCGCACGAAGATGCGCGCGGAAGGCGCCAGCTACAAAGTGACCAAGAACCGGCTGGCCAAGCTTGCCGCTCAGGGCACGCCTTATGCCTCGATCGCCGACCTGTTCACCGGCCCCGTCGCGCTTGCGACCTCGGGTGATCCGGTGGCAGCGGCCAAGGTCGCGGTCAACTTCGCCAAGGATAACGACAAGCTCGAGATCGTTGGCGGCGCGATGGGCGATGTGGTCCTCGATGCCGAAGGTGTGAAGGCGCTCGCCTCGATGCCCTCGCTCGACGAACTGCGCGCCAAGATCATTGGTCTCGTCAATGCCCCGGCCACTAAGGTGGTTCAGGTCATTCAGGCTCCCGCCGGGCAGCTCGCCCGCGTGTTCGGCGCCTATGCGGCCAAGGAAGACGCATAAGTTTTGGTACCCCCTGCCGCACGCCCGAACGGCTGCGGCAAGCAACATGTTTAGAATTGGAGACTTAAAATGGCAGATATCGCAAACCTGGTCGAAGAACTCTCGAAGCTGACCGTTCTGGAAGCCGCTGAACTCTCGAAGGCTCTGGAAGAAGCATGGGGCGTTTCGGCCGCTGCTGCTGTGGCTGTTGCTGCACCCGCCGCTGGCGGCGCTGCTCCGGCTGCTGAAGAGCAGACCGAATTCGACGTCATCCTGACCGGCGACGGCGGCAAGAAGATCCAGGTCATCAAGGAAGTCCGCGCGATCACCAACCTGGGTCTGACCGAAGCCAAGACCCTGGTCGAAAGCGCTCCCAAGGCGATCAAGGAAGGCGTCAGCAAGGCTGAAGCCGAAGACATCAAGGCGAAGATCGAAGCAGCCGGCGGCACCGTCGAGCTCAAGTAATCTTCTGCGCCCAAGCCTTCGGGCCTGGGGATGAAGAAAAGGGCGGCCTGCTTTCGCGCAGGTCGCCCTTTTTCGTTTTCAGGCAGCGGGTTGTTTCACGTGAAGCCGCCCACCCCTTCCCTAACGCCCCTCGAACGCGCATATGTCTGCGATGACCCAGACAGACCCCCGCTCGTTCCTCTACCGCGCCGATGCGCTCGACCCCGATACCGCGCAGGCGATCACCCGCGATGCGCTGAAAGCCTGCGACGATGGCGAGCTCTATCTGCAATATTCGGCGAGCGAGAGCTTCGTCTTCGACGACGGGCGGCTGAAGACCGCCGATTATTCGACCGATTCTGGCTTCGGCCTGCGCGGTGTTTCGGGCGAGATGACCGGCTTTGCCCATGCCAATGATGTCAGCGCCTCCGGAATCCGCCGCGCCGCCGAGACGCTCAAGCTGCTCGATCCCGCCAGGGGCGAGGCCGCGCCGCCGCCGCGCAAGAACAACCGGCATCTGTACACCGATGGCAATCCGCTCGAATCGATCCCCTTCGAGGCGAAGATCGCGCTGCTCGAGAAGATCGATGCCGCCGCGCGCGCCCGCGATCCGCGCGTCGCGCAGGTCACCGCGAGCCTGGTCGGCAGCTGGTCGGTGGTCGAGGTGGTGCGCGCCGATGGCTTTATCGCCACCGATGTGCGGCCCCTGGTGCGGCTCAACGTCTCGATCGTGGCGCAGAGCGGCGACCGGCGCGAGGTCGGCAGCTTCGGCATGGGCGGACGCTATCTGTACGACAGCATGTTCGAGGACGCGGTCTGGAACCGCGCGATCGACGAGGCGCTCGCCCAGGCGCTGACCAATCTGGAAAGCGTCGCCGCGCCCGCGGGCGAGATGACGGTGCTGCTCGGCCCCGGCTGGCCCGGCATCATCCTGCACGAGGCGATCGGGCACGGGCTGGAGGGTGATTTCAACCGCAAGGGCACCAGCGCCTTTTCGGGCCGCATCGGCCAGCGCGTCGCCGCCGATGGCGTCACCGTGGTCGACGATGGCTCGATCCAGGACCGGCGCGGCTCGCTCTCCATCGACGATGAAGGCACGCCCACGCAGGAAAATGTGCTGATCGAGAACGGCATATTGCGCGGCTATATGCAGGACCGGCTGAACGCCCGGCTGATGGGTGTCGCCCCGACCGGCAACGGCCGCCGCCAGTCCTATGCCCATGCCCCGATGCCGCGCATGACCAACACCTTCATGCGCGCCGGCAACGACGACCCCGCCGAGCTGCTGAGCCGAGTGAAAAACGGCATCTATGCCAGAAGCTTCGGCGGCGGCCAGGTCGACATCGTCTCGGGCAAGTTCGTCTTCACCTGCACCGAGGCGTACCGCGTCGAAAACGGAAAGCTGGGTGCCCCGATCAAGGGCGCGACGCTGATCGGCGACGGCCCGACGGTGCTCACCAAGGTCACCGGCATCGGCAACGACTTCGCCCTCGATGAAGGCGTCGGCGTCTGCGGCAAGGGGGGGCAGGGCGTGCCCGCAGGCGTGGGCCAGCCCAGCTTGCTGGTCAGCGGGCTGACGGTGGGTGGGACGGGGGGCTAATCCGCTTCGCCACCCCCGTCGAGATCGTCGGGGGAATAGCTATAGCCGATAATGTCGCCCGGCTCGCATTCGAGATAGCAGCAGATCGCGGCGAGCGTCGAAAAGCGCAGGCCTTTGACCTTGCCCGACTTGAGCAGCGACAGGTTGGATTCGGTGATCCCGATCGCTTCGGCGAGCTGCTTGGAGCGCACCTTGCGCTGCGCGAGCATGACATTCAGGTTGACGACGATCGGCATCAGACGAACCCGTCGAGCTCGTGCTGCTTGCGCAGCGCGGTCTCGATCGCCCAGGTGACCGAATAGGCCGCGAGCGCCAGCAGCAATGGTGTCGCGAGATAGGCAAGGTTGACCACGATCTGGAACACGGGCCCTGTCGGCGTACCGGGCGACAGGAAGGATTCGAGCAGCGTTTCGTGCACCGGGCTGGCCAGGGCCCAGACCACCGCTGCCCCCGATGCGCGTTTGAGCCATCGCAGCGCCTCGACCAGCGCGGCGTCTGTCGGCCCGCCGAGGCGGCGCAGGGCCAGCCCCACGCACGCAAGCAGCAGCGCATAAGGCACGCTGACGACCGCCTCGATGGCGGCGAGACCCAGCCGCACTTCGGATCGATCGACATAGGCCGCGAAGACGGCGCGTGTTTCGGCTGTGGCCTCGACCTGCAGGCGGATTTCCTGGCTGAGCAGGCTGGCGGGTTTGGACACCCACAGGCACCCCTCGCCACCGCAATAGGGCGACGCTCCGGGGGTCAATCCGGCAAAGACGATCACGGGAAGCATCACAAGCGCTGCGACCAGGAACAGCGCCCCGATCAGCCGAAACCGGCGCGCCTGGTCTGGCGTCAGCCAATATCTGTCGGACATGATATTCTTTCTGTTTGACAGCAATTTTTTGCCATTATACATGAAAGACGCGGCGCAACGACAGCCGTTTTGTCTTGAGGTTTTCCATGATGCGGATGCAATGGACCGCGCTTTTCGCGGCGCTGACGCTTGCCTGCCATGCCGCCCCCGCCAAGGCCCGCGATGGCAGCGAGCTCGAACAGGTGGGTCCCGAACTGGCGGTCGGCATGTTTCGGCACGGTGCGAACTTTCACCCGCTTGGCAGTGCGCTCAGTTTCGATCTGCCGCCACTACCGCTGGGCCAGGTCTATGACGGGATGGAGGAAGACGGCACCGCCGACGTGCAGGTGCTCTATCGTACCGCTCCTTTGAAATTCGCGCTCAAGCCGCGTCTCACCGCCAAGCTGCAGATCAGCCTCGACAAGCGCACCAGCTTTGCTAGCGTCGGCGCGGAATGGCGGCAGCACATCCTCGGTGGGCGTGTTTACGGCCAGGTCGGCATCGGGGTGAGCGTGCACGACGGCTATCGCTTCACCCCCAATCCGTTCGTACCCGGCCTGCCGCTTGCCGAGGCGCGGCGGCGCTTTGCCATCTACCAGACGCGCACGGCGTTCGGATCGCGCGTGCTGTTCAACCCCAATGCCTCGATTGGCATCCGTCTGAGCCGCAAATGGGCGGCGGAACTGGCCTGGGAACATCAGAGCCATGCCCAGCTGTTTTCCGACCAGAATCCCGGGATCGACCATGTCGGACTGCGCCTAGTGCATAGCTTCTAGATGGCGTCAGCGGAGAGCCCGGATGGGTCGGCGGCAGCAGTGACAAGCTGTCATCCAGCCTTTCTCGGCCTCCCGCCCTTCCTCCCATTTTCGCGCGACGCCCGCGCCTTCGCGCTTGACGTCGCCTGCCCTGCCCGCGCCGCCATCCATCGCGCGGTGCCGAACACGCCGTTCATCAGGCCGGGCACAGTATAGTCGACGTCCAGCGTCTCCCAGTGCAGCCCGAAGCCCGCGCCCTGCACCTCGACTTCGGCAAGCTGCTCGGGCGTGGCGTCCTGCAGGAATTCGACCAGCGCGGGCGGGAAGGCAAAGGTCGCGCCGCTCGTCAGATCGACGATGATGCGGTCCGTTTCGGCGTCATAGCGCGCCGCGACTGCGCGCGGTTCGGCGTCCAGTTTTGCCTTGCCGCGCTGCCTGGCGGCGGGGGCTTGCGCATCGGACCAGTGGGTATCGGCGGTCACGTCATTCACTCCCGTGTATCTCTTGCCAGCGCTGATGAAAGTCGGCGCTGTGGCGTTCGATGATGTCCATCGCGCGCCTGCGGTCATTGGTCTTCATGGCGATGCTATAGTCCATCACCGGACGCCCTTCTGGGCCGAACAGAAAGACCTTCATCTCGCCGTCCTGACCGATCACATGGACATGCGGCGGATCGTGGTCGTCGACATAGATCACGAAACGCATTCCGGCTTCTCGATGGACGACGACCATGGACGATATGGATAACCCAACAAGCTGGGTTTTTCAATATAGCCAACCCCCTTCCCCGCCGCAGAACCTTGCGCTAAGGGCTTGGCCGACTTATCGGTTGATGCATCGGCCCGCCGGTTCCGCGCACAAAAAAATGGTCGCGCGCGTCCCCATCCGGCCTGTCGGTGACGAACCGCCTGAGATCGGGCACCGCTCCGGTGCCGTGGGACATATAACTGGAAGGGACTCCACATGACCGCTGTTGGACAGGACACGCTCGGCACCCGGGCGACGATGGAAGTGGGCGGACGCACCATCGCCTATTATTCGCTGGCCAAGGCGGCGGAAAAGCTGGGCGATATCTCGCGCCTGCCGTTCAGCATGAAGGTGCTGCTCGAGAACATGCTGCGCTTCGAGGACGGCGGCTTCACCGTCTCGACCGCCGACGCGCAGGCAATCGTCGACTGGCAGAAGAACCCCTCGTCCGACGCGGAAATCCAGTATCGCCCCGCGCGCGTGCTGCTGCAGGATTTCACCGGCGTGCCCTGCGTCGTCGACCTCGCCGCGATGCGCGATGCCATCGCCAAGCTCGGCGGCGATACCAGCAAGATCAACCCGCTGGTCCCCGTGCACCTCGTCATCGACCACTCGGTGATGGTCGACGAATTCGGTCATCCCAAGGCGTTCGAGCAGAATGTGGAAATCGAATATTACCGCAATGGCGAGCGCTACGATTTCCTGAAATGGGGATCGAAGAGCCTCGACAATTTCAAGGCGGTCCCTCCCGGCACCGGCATCTGCCACCAGGTGAACCTGGAAAATATCGCGCAGGCGGTGTGGACCAGCACCGATGAGAGCGGCGCGATCGTCGCCTATCCCGATACCTGTGTCGGAACCGACAGCCACACCACGATGATCAACGGCCTGGGCGTGCTCGGCTGGGGCGTGGGCGGGATCGAGGCGGAAGCCGCGATGCTCGGCCAGCCGGTCTCGATGCTGATCCCCGAAGTCGTCGGCTTCAAGCTGACCGGACAGCTGCGCGAAGGCGTCACCGCCACCGACCTCGTGCTCACCTGCACGAACATGCTGCGCAAGCATGGCGTGGTCGGCCGTTTCGTCGAATATTACGGCCCGGGCCTCGCCTCGCTGAGCCTCGCCGATCGTGCGACGCTGGCCAATATGGCGCCGGAATATGGCGCGACCTGCGGTTTCTTCGGCATCGACGACAAGACCATCGATTACATGCGCCTGACCGGCCGCGACGAGGAGCTGCTGGCGCTGGTCGAGGCCTATGCCAAGGCGCAGGGCTTCTGGATCGAACCCGATGCGGTGGACCCGGTGTTCACCAGCACGCTCGAGCTCGACATGTCGACCGTCGTCCCCTCGCTCGCCGGCCCCAAGCGTCCGCAGGACCGCGTCGACCTCACGCAAGTCGACGATGTCTTCGCCAAGGACATGGCGGAAACCTACAAGAAGGCGAACCAGCGCGTTCCGGTCGAAGGCAAGGATTTCGACATCGGCGATGGCGACGTGATGATCGCCGCGATCACCAGCTGCACCAACACCTCGAACCCCGGCGTGCTCGTCGCGGCGGGTCTCGTCGCCAAGAAGGCCGATGAGCTGGGCCTCAAGCCCAAGCCCTGGGTCAAGACCTCGCTCGCACCGGGATCGCAGGTGGTCACCGACTATCTCGTCAAGGCCGGGCTGCAGCAGCATCTCGACAATGTCGGCTTCAACCTGGTCGGCTATGGCTGCACCACCTGTATCGGCAATTCGGGTCCGCTCGCCGAGCCGATCAGCAAGGCGATCAACGACAATGGCCTGGTCGCCGCTGCCGTCATCTCGGGCAACCGCAATTTCGAGGGCCGCGTCTCGCCCGACGTGCGCGCGAACTTCCTGGCCAGCCCGCCGCTGGTCGTCGCCTATGCGCTCAAGGGCACGGTGATCGAGGATTTCACCACCACCCCGATCGGCACCGGCAAGGACGGCCAGAATGTGTTCCTCAAGGACATCTGGCCGACCAATCTCGAAGTCGCCGACACCATGGCATCGTGCATGGACCGCTCGATGTTCCAGGCGCGCTATGCCAATGTCTACAAGGGTGACGAGCACTGGCAGGCGATCAATGTCGAAGGATCGGAAACCTATAGCTGGCGCGCCGGTTCAACCTATGTCGCCAACCCCCCCTATTTCGAGGGCATGAGCATGACGCCCGCGCCGGTGGGCGACATCATCGAGGCCAAGCCGCTCGCGATCCTGGGCGATTCGATCACCACCGACCACATCTCGCCCGCCGGATCGATCAAGGCGGATTCGCCTGCGGGCAAGTGGCTGATGGAGCATCAGGTCGCCAAGGCCGATTTCAACAGCTATGGCGCGCGTCGCGGCCATCACGAGGTGATGATGCGCGGCACCTTCGCCAATATCCGCATCAAGAACGAGATGGTCCCGGGGATCGAAGGCGGCATGAGCCGCTATGGCCAGGAAGTGATGCCGATCTATGACGCCGCGATGCGCCACAAGGCCGATGGCACGCCGCTGGTCGTGATCGCGGGCAAGGAATATGGCACCGGATCGTCGCGCGACTGGGCGGCCAAGGGCACCAACCTCTTGGGCGTCAAGGCGGTGATCGTCGAGAGTTTCGAGCGTATCCACCGTTCGAACCTCGTCGGCATGGGCGTGCTGCCGCTGCAGTTCCAGAACGGCGATACCCGCCAGTCGCTGGGCCTGACCGGTGACGATACGTTCACGATCCGGGGCATTGCCGATCTCAAGCCGCGCCAGCAGGTGACGGTCGAAGTGACCCGCGCCGATGGCTCGACCTTCAGCTTCGAGGCTTTGTGCCGCATCGATACCGCCAACGAGATCGAGTATTTCATGAACGGCGGCATCCTCCACTACGTGCTGCGCAAGCTCGCGGCATGATCCGGTTCGTGTCCAGGGCCATGGTTGCGCTCGCCAGCGCGGCGATGGCCCTTGGCGCGGCCCCGATGGCGGGCGCCCAGGCGCCCGCCCGTCAGGCGAGGCTGGCTACCGATCCGCAAGAGGCCGGTCTCACCTGTTTCTATGCGGCGGTGGTGACCGGCGGCGGCAAGACCGAGGCTGTGGCCGAGGCAAGCTGGTTCCTGTTCGACCTGACCCGCCAGCAGACGGAAGGCGCGCCCGAGACGTTCGCCGAGAAGCTCGAGGCGACGGCGAGCCTGCCCCCGCCCAATCTCGATACGCTCGCCGCCGATGCGCAGACGCTGCTGCCGCAATGCGCCAGCCGCTATCCGCTGATCAGCTCGAAGCGCGTCGTCACCCTGCCCTCAGACCCGTTCACGCGCGAGATGCAGTGCTTTGCGCTGACCAGCTATCTCGCCGGCATGGCCGAAAGCGAGCTCGAGGATTCGGGCGAAAGCCCGTTCGGCAAGCGCGTCGGTGCGCTGGCAGACAGGCTCGCGGCGCAACTGACCGAAGAGCGCGCCAAGGCCGCCGGCATTGCGGATGAGGCGGGGATGATCCGCCAGTTCTCGCTGGCGCTGCGCGATGTCAGCCCGCTCGGCAACCCGATGAAGGTGCTCGAAGCCTGCGAGGCGATGAAGTGACCGGCGCGGCTCGCTCTGCCCGCCAGCAGAGGAGCCGCTGATGCCGCGTCTGCGCCAGGTCCCGCGCGACGAGGCGGACGATTATGTGCGCAAGCTTTATACCGCTTTGTTCGGGGATCGCGATCCCGTAGATCAGCCCGGCACCGCCACGGGCACGCCGGGCAACTGGTGGACCGTCTTCGCGCTCGTCCCCGATGCCTTCCGCCACACCACCGAGGGCTTCGGTTTCTACCGCTCCGACAAGCGCAAACTCGATCCTGTCCTGCGCGAACTCGGTCAGACGCGCGCGGGCTATGCGGTGGGATCGCGCTTCGTCTATTCGCAGCACATGAAGGCGGCGCGCTTTGCCGGGCTCAGCGAGGAGCAGGTCCAGGCGATCGCGCACTGGCAGGTCGCCGATTGCTTCACACCCGTGCAACGCGCGGTCCTGGCCTATGCCGACGCACTGGTGCTGCAGCATGGCCGCGTGCCCGATGGCGTGTTCGCCGCCTTGAAGGCGGAGCTCTCCGACGAGGAAATTCTGGAGCTCACCTATGTCACCGCGACCTATATCATGCATGCCGTGATGAGCCGCGCGCTGCGGCTGGAATATGACGATGTCGACGATCCCGTGACCGAGGTGCCCGCGCCCGAAGGCGCCACCGCCGATGTCATGGGCATGGTCGACCGGCGGAAACGGGACTGAGATGAGCTATCACCACCTCGCCATGGCGGCGCGCGACATGGCCGCGATCCACGATTTCTACGAACGGATCACCGGGTTCGAGCTGGTCAAGGTCGAGATCTCGCCGATGATGGGCGGCGGCTGGGGCAAGCATTTCTTCTACCGCATGGACGGCGACGACAGCAGCTTCATCGCCTTCTGGGAACTGAACGAGGTGCCGAATGCCGAGCGCCATGAGTTCAACCTCAACAAGGCCGCGCACATGCCGCCGGGCACCAACCATTTCGCCTTTGCGGTGCACAGCGCCGAAGAGCTCGACGCGCGGCGCGACCAGTGGAATGCGGCCGGGCTCGACGTGCTCGAGATCGATCACAACTGGTGCCGCTCGATTTATACCCGCGACCCCAATGGCAATATGGTCGAATTCTGCCTGACCACAGGCAGCTTTACCGAGGCGGATCGGGCGCGGGCGCTCGCGGCGCTGGGCGAACGCGAGATGAACCCGTCGCCGCCGCCCGCATCGATGCGGCAATGGCTGGCCAAGGACCGGGCGCAGGCGGAAACCCAAAGCACCTGAAGCTGCCCGCGCGCGCTTGACTTTCCACAGGCCTCCCCTTATGCGCCCAGCTTTCGCGGGGACGGCTTGGCCGGTTTCTGCAGCGAATCATTTGAACCCGTAATTTTCAGGAGTGCCGCATGAAGCGCACATTTCAGCCCAGCAATCTCGTGCGCGCGCGTCGCCATGGTTTCCGTTCGCGCATGGCGACCCCGGGTGGCCGCGCCGTGCTGCGTGCACGCCGTGCCCGTGGCCGCAAGCGCCTGAGCGCCTGATCGGGCCGCCGCCCGTGATTGCGGGCGCGCACGACAGCACCAAATTCGACAGCACGGGCGCTCCGGAAGGCTCCGGGGCGCCCGTTGTCATGCGGCTGCGGTCCGATTTTCTCGCCGCCAATGGCGGCCTGCGTGTCGGTACGCCGGGCTTCGTGTTGCTGGTCAAGCCGCGCGCGGACGAGAGCCCGCAGGCGCGGATCGGCTATACCGTCACCAAGAAGACCGGCAATGCGGTAGTGCGCAACCGGATCAAGCGGCGCTTCCGCGAACTGGCGCGCGCGCTGCTGCCCGAACACGGGATCGCGGGCGCAGACCATGTGCTGATCGGGCGCAACGAGGCGCTGACCCGCGATTTTGCCGCGATGAAGGCCGATCTCGAGCGCGCTCTCGCCCGGGTGCGCGAAGGCAAGGCGAGCTCGGACCGCCGTCCGCCGCGTGCCAAGCCGCGCAGGCGCTGATGCTGCGCCGGTCGTCTGGCCTTGCATGTCCGTCTAACGCCGCTGGCATGTTCGGCGCGCTTCGGGTGAGGGCAGGGGGCATGGAGCCACAATGCGCCAGATCCTGATCCTGATCGCCCGCGCCTGGCAGCTCGGTCCCTCGCGCGTGCTGCCGCCCAGCTGCCGTTACAGCCCCAGTTGCTCGCAATATGCCATCGAGGCGCTGACGAAATACGGTGCGATTAAGGGTGGCTGGCTGGCGATGAAGCGGCTATTGCGCTGTCACCCATGGGGCGGGCACGGCCATGATCCAGTGCCCTGACAGCATCGCGCCCCCTTATGAATTGCCGGAAGAAGGTTTGAAGCGTGGAGAATCAGCGTAACGTCATCCTGGCCATCGGTTTGATGGCTCTGGTACTGTTCGGATGGCCCTATGCGCTGGAATTCTTCTATCCAGCGCGCCCGGCGACGATCGAGGATGCGGTCGAAGCGCCGCGCCCCGGCCTCAAGAACGCCGACGCCGTGCCCGATACCGGCACCGCGCCCAAGGTGATCCGCGAGCGCAAGGCGGTGATCGCCAGCTCGGCGCGCATTCCCATCGACGCGCCGCGCGTCGCCGGATCGATCAACCTCACCGGTGCGCGGCTCGACGATCTGGTGCTCAAGGATTATCGCGAGAAGCTCGACAAGAATTCGGACCTTGTCCACCTGTTCTCGCCGGCGGGTACCGAAGACCAGTATTTCGCGCAGTTCGGCTGGATCGGCGAGGGTGTCGTCACCCCGACCAGCCAGACCGTCTGGACGGCCAATGGCAGCAAGCTGACGCAGAAGACGCCGGTGACGCTGAGCTGGACCAATCCTGCGGGCCAGCGGTTCGAGATCACCTATGCCATCGACGCCAATTACCTGATCACCGTCACCCAGCGCTTCATCAACAGCGGCACCGCGCCTGCGATCGTGCGTCCGCTGGGGCTGATCAACCGCACCAGCGCCAATGCCGATCCCAGCACCTGGACGGTGCGCAACGGGCCGCTCGGCGTGTTCGACGATGTTGCCGATTTCGACGTCCACTATGACGATCTCGACGAAAACCCGAAAAAGCTGGTCGAATATAACGGCAATATCGACTGGCTCGGCTTTACCGACCATTACTGGCTCTCGGCGCTGATCCCCGCACCCGATACCAAGGGCAAGATGGCGGGCAATTTCCGTGCATTGGGCGGCAAGCTCTACCAGTCCGAGCTGCTGTTCGACACCACCGTCGTCGCGCCGGGCAAGCAGATCCAGACCAAATCGATGCTGTTTGCCGGGGCGAAGGAAACCGAGCTGCTCGACGATTATGTCGATGCCAAGGGGATCAAGCTGCTCGACCGCGCGGTCGACTGGGGCTGGTTCATCTGGTTCGAAAAGCCGATCTTCAAGCTGCTCAACTGGCTGTTCGAACAGGTCGGCAATTTCGGCGTGGCGATCATCCTTTTGACCATCATCATCCGCGGCCTGATGTTCCCGATCGCGCAAAAGCAATTCGCCTCGATGGCGGCGATGCGCGCGGTGCAGCCCAAGATGAAGGCGCTGCAGGAACGCTACAAGGACGACAAGCAGAAGCTGCAAACCGAGATGATGGAGCTGTACCGCAAGGAAAAGGTCAATCCGCTTGCCGGATGTCTGCCCATGTTCCTGCAGATCCCGGTCTTCTTTGCGCTGTACAAGGTGCTGCTGCTGGCGATCGAGATGCGCCACCAGCCGTTCGCGCTGTGGATCAAGGACCTGTCCGCGCCCGATCCGCTCACCCCGGTCAACCTGTTCGGGCTGCTGCCCTTCGATCCGCCGAGCATGATCGCCATCGGCGTCCTGCCGATCATCCTGGGTGTTACCATGTGGCTGCAGTTCAAGCTCAATCCCGCGCCGATGGACCCGGTCCAGCAGCAGGTCTTCGGAATCATGCCCTGGGTGCTGATGTTCGTGATGGCGCCGTTCGCCGCCGGTTTGCAATTGTACTGGGCGATGTCGAACGTGCTCACCATCGCGCAGCAGAAATGGCTGTACAGTCGCCATCCGCAATTGAAGGAGCTGGCGGCCAAGGAAGCGGCAGAGAAGGCGGCGAAGGCCGACGGCAAGGGCAAGGCGTGACCGACGAAGCCCAACCCATCATCCACCCGCTGCTTCAGGAAGCGAACCGGCTGTTCTCGGGATCGGTCACCTTCCTCAAGTCCGCGCCCTCGCTCGAATTCCTGCCGCCGCCCACCGTGCCGGAAATCGCGTTTGCCGGCCGGTCGAATGTCGGCAAGTCCTCGCTGCTTAACGCGCTGGTGGGCCGGCGCGCGATCGCGCGCACCTCGGTGACGCCGGGGCGCACGCAGGAATTGAACTTCTTCGATATCGGCGATCCGCCGCGCTTTCGCGTGGTCGACATGCCCGGCTATGGCTTTGCCAAGGCGCCCAAGGATGTCGTCAAGAAATGGCGCTTCCTGATCAACGACTATCTGCGCGGCCGCGCGGCGCTCAAGCGCACTTTGGTGCTGATCGACAGCCGTCATGGCGTGAAGCCGGTCGATCTCGATGTCATGAAGATGCTCGATGAGGCCGCTGTGAGCTATCGCCTCGTGCTGACCAAGGCGGACAAGATCAAGGCGAGCGAACTCGAGCGCATCGCCGATCTCACCCGTGCCGAAGCGCGCAAGCATCCCGCGGCCTTTCCCGATGTCATCATCACCTCGTCCGAAAAGCGCATGGGGATTGACGATCTGCGCGGCTTTGTGATGGACAGCATCAGCGAGTAACCTTCTCGCAGACCATCTCCGTTTCGTGGCCCTTGCCGGGAAACAGGTCAGACATACAGCCGATCGATTGGGGCAGATATGAAGCTGTACATTGGCAACAAGAACTATTCGAGCTGGTCGCTGCGCGGCTGGCTGGCGTGCAAGCAATCGGGGCTGCCGTTCGAGGAAGTGGTCGTGCCGCTTTACGACGAGGCCTGGCCCGAGCGGCGGCAGGCGCCCGAATTCCAGCCCTCTGCCGGCAAGGTGCCGGTGCTGTGGGACGGCGAGGCGGTGGTGTGGGATTCGCTCGCCATTATCGACTGGCTGGCAGACAGGACCCATCGCGATCGTTTCTGGCCGAAGGACCCCGTAGCCGCTGCGCTTGCCCGTTCGATGGCGGCGGAAATGCACGCCGGCTTCCTGCCGCTGCGGCGCGAATGCGGCATGAACATGCGCCGGACCTACGACGATTTCAGCGTCAGCCCCGAAGTGCATCAGGACGTGATGCGCATATTGTCGCTCTGGGCCGAGGCACGCGCGCGCTTCGGGCGCGGCGGGCCGTTCCTGTTCGGCAGTTTCAGCGCGGCGGACATCATGTTCGCCCCTGTCATCACCCGCTTCCAGACCTATGGCATCACCCTGCCGGGCTTCGCCCAGGCCTATAGCGAGGCGATCCTGGGCCATGAATGGATGCTCGATTGGGCCGAGGCCGCAAAATCCGAGCCGTGGGTGATCGAACGGTTCGAGCGCTGAGTCTTCAGCCGCCGCCGCGCAGGATGGCGGCGAGCCCGGCCTCGTAATCGGGATAGGCGAGCTTCCACCCGAGCATCCGCTTCGCCTTGCCGTTCGCGACTCTGCGGTTCTCGGCATAAAAGCCCAGCGCCATCGGCGAGAGGTTCGCCTGCTCGAGCGATTGCAGCGCCGGCAGCGGCGCGCCCAGCAACCGGCACGCCGCCTCGATCACCCGGTTCTGCGAGCAGGGCAGGTCGTCGGCAAGATTGTACACGCCCGCAGGCCCGTCAAACGAGGCGATGACGCCGCCTGCAATATCCTCGACATGCACCCGGCTGAACACCTGGCCCGGCATGGCGATACGCTTTGCGCTGCCATCGCGCACCCGGTCGAGCGCGCTGCGGCCCGGGCCATAGATGCCGGGCAGGCGGAGCACGCGGACGCGCGTATCAAGCGCCTGCCAGACCAGGTCCGCCTCGGTGCGCGCATTGCGCCGTCCGGTGCCGACGACGGACGTTTCATCCACCCACGCCCCGCCCGCATCGCCATAGACGCCGGTCGAGGAGAGATAGCCGATCCAGCGCGCGGGGGAGGCGCGCAGGATGTCGGCATAGTGCGTCAGCACCGGATCGAGCCCGGTCGCGCGGTCGGGCGGCACGCTGGACAGGATGTGCGTGGCTTCGGCGAGGGCGGCTTGCACCGAGGCAGAATCGGCAAAATCCACGTCGCCCGCGCGCCCGGTCCCGCGCACCTGCCAGCCCTGAGCGCGCAGCTTTGCCGCAAGGTGCGAGGCCGAATAACCCATGCCGAAGATGAAGAGATGGCTCATGCGGGCGAACCTAATCAACTCCCGTCCACAGGCAACCGTTCTCCGGCGAAAGCCGGAGTCCAGTGGCGAGATAGTGTTGTATCCGCTCTGGATTCCGGCGTTCGCCGGAAAACGGCGTGACGCGGCCGGACACGCGCACTAGTCTCTCGCCCCATGGCCGATATCCAGACCGCAACCGCCAGCCCGGCGCTCCACGAACCTCCGGTGATCTACCGCGCCGATTATCAGCCGCCCGACTGGCGCGTCGAGACGGTGGCGCTGGAATTCGATCTCGATCTCTCGGCGACCGAGGTCCACGCGACGCTTGCCATCGTGCGAAACGGCGATCATGACCGCCCCGTTCGGTTCGATTGCGACGGCGCGCTGCCGCGATCCCTCGCCGTCGATGGCCAGTCGGTGAACTGGCGGACCGAGGGCAGCGCCATCGCCTTCGACTTGGCAAGCGAACGCGCCACCGTCACGCTCACCACGCGCATCGCGCCCGATACCAACACCCAGCTGATGGGCCTGTTCGCCTCGAACGGCATGCTGTGCACCCAGTGCGAGGCCGAAGGCTTCCGCCGGGTCATCCCGTTCATCGACCGGCCCGACAACATGGCGGTCTACGAGGTGCTGCTGCGCGCGGACAAGCAACGCTTCCCCGTCCTGCTCTCCAACGGCGCGCTGGTCGAATCGGGCGATCTGGACGGTGGGCGGCACTTTGCCCGCTGGCGCGATCCGCACCCCAAGCCGAGCTATCTGTTCGCTTTGGTCGCGGGCGATCTGGTGGCGACGCGCGACCATTTTGTCACGAAGAGCGGCAAGGATGTCGATCTCGCCATCTTCGTGCGCGCAGGCGACGAGGGGCGCACCGCGCACGCAATGCAGGCGCTGAAAGCCTCGATGGCCTGGGACGAGCGCGTCTATGGCCTCGAATATGACCTGCCGGTGTTCAACATCGTCGCGGTCAGCGATTTCAACATGGGGGCAATGGAGAACAAGGGCCTCAACATCTTCAATTCGCGCTATATTCTCGCCGATCCCGATACCGCGACCGACTATGACTATGACGCAATCGAGGGCGTGGTCGCGCACGAATATTTCCACAACTGGTCGGGCAACCGGGTCACCTGCCGCGACTGGTTCCAGCTGAGCCTGAAAGAGGGCTTCACCGTCTATCGCGACCAGTGCTTTTCCGCCGATATGGGTTCAGAAGCGGTCAAGCGGATCGAGGACGTGCGGATGCTGCGCGCGAGCCAGTTCCCCGAGGATGCTGGGCCGCTGGCGCACCCGATCCGCCCCGACAGCTATATGGAGATCAGCAACTTCTACACCTCCACCGTCTACAACAAGGGCGCCGAGGTGATCCGCATGATGGCGACCATGGCGGGACCCGAGCGCTTCCGCGCGGGCTGCGACCTCTATTTTACGCGGCATGACGGCGAGGCGGTGACCTGCGAGGACTTCGTCCGGGCGATGGAGGAGGGCGCCGGGCTCGACTTGAGCCAGTTCCGCCGCTGGTACGAACAAGCGGGCACGCCGCAGGTTCAGGCGCGGCTCGAGCATGATGCGGCGACCGGCACCGCGACGCTGCACCTCCGCCAGAATTTCGCCTCCACGCCCGGCCAGCCAGTCAAGCCGCTTATGCCGATCCCCTTGCGCACCGCATTGATCGACCGCGACATGAAGGCGCATCGCGGCGAGATGCTGTTGATGCTGACCGAGGCCGAGCAGGCGCTGACTTTTACCGGCTATGCGCGCGCGCCGGTGCTGTCGATCAACCGCGGCTTTTCCGCGCCGGTGAATCTCGATGTCGCGCGCGCAAGCGGCGACCTGCCGTTTCTGGTGCGCCACGATGACGATCCGTTCGCGCGCTACGAGGCGCTGCAGCAGCTCGTCATCGACCGGCTGATTGCGGATATCGCCGCTCTGGACGGCCCCGGCGGCGCGCTGGGCCACGCGGTCTCGCTCGACGAGATCATCGCGGTGTTCGGCGATCTGGTCAGCGACCAGCGGCTCGACGATTCGATGCGCGCCGAGATCCTCAGCCTGCCGACCGAGGCGTTCCTCGGCGAACAGATGCTGGTGGTGCGGCCCGAGGCGATCCATGCGGCGCGCAAGAGCCTGCGCAAGGCGATCGGAGCGCGGCTGCTGAACCAATGGCGGATCGTGCACGAGCGCGCGAGTGCGGTGCCCTATTCGCTGAGCCGCGAGGCGAGGGGGGCACGCAAGATCAAGTCGCTGGCGCTCGGTTACATCGCTTCGTCAGAAGCCGGCGACGCTGCGGCGCTTGCGTTCGATCAGTTCGCGCGCGCCGACAACATGACCGACCGCCAGGGCGCGCTATCGGTGCTCGCCAGCATGCAGGCGGACGAACGCGAGACCGCGCTCGACAGCTTTTACAACCGCTATCAGGGCAACGCGCTGGTCATCGACAAATGGTTCTCGCTGCAGACCGGATCGGCGCATCCGAAGGTGTACGAGCAGATGCTCGAGCTTATCCGGCACAAGGATTTCACGCTGACCAACCCCAACAGGGTGCGCGCGCTCTACTGGCCGTTCGTCTCCAACCAGCCGGTTTTCCATCACGAAAGCGGGCGCGGCTATGATCTGCTGACCGATCTGGTCTTGAGGCTCGATCCGCTCAACCCGCAGACCACCGCGCGCTTCATCGCGCCGCTGGGTCGCTGGCGGCGGTTCGACGAGGCGCGCGCTGGCATGATGCGCGGATGCCTCGAGCGGATCCTGGCGCAGCCGGGACTGTCGAAGGATGTGACCGAACAGGTGGTGAAGAGTCTGGAATAGCCATTCCTTCTCCCTTGAAGGGAGAAGGATACTGAGCCTTGCCAGCGGAGCTGGCTAGGCGAAGTTGGATGAGGGTGACAAACGCAACGCTGGCGCATGGTCACCCTCACCCAGCTGCGACTAACTCGCTGCGCTCGTAAGTCTTCGCAGCCCTCTCCCTTCAAGGGAGAGGGGTATTTGGGAAAAGAGAATTGACCGATATCCCCATCCTCACCTCGCCCGCTCTTTCCGGCATCGCGCATGGCTTTACCGGGCGGCGGGGCGGGGTTTCGACCGGGCTGGTCGCAGGGCTCAATGTCGGGCTGGGATCAGACGACGATCCGGCGGCGGTGCACGAGAACCGGCGGCGCGCGGCAGAGGCGATCCTGCCCGGTTCCACGCTGGTGACGCTGCACCAGGTGCACAGCGCCGATGTGGTGCGGGTCAATGCCGCGATTCCGGTCGACGACCGGCCGAAAGCCGATGCGATGGTCACCGACCGGCCGGGGCTGCTGCTCGGCGTGCTCGGCGCGGATTGCCCGCCGATCCTGTTCGCCGACGCGCGTGCGCAGATCATCGGCGCGGCGCATTCGGGCTGGAAGGGCGCGTTTGCCGGGGTCGGCGAGGCGACGGTGGCGGCGATGGAGCGCATGGGCGCGCATCGCGAGAATATCGTCGCCGCGGTCGGCCCGTGCATCCAGCAGAAAAGCTATGAGGTAGATGCAGGCTTCTTCCGCCGCTTCTGCGAGGCCGCGCCCGAAAACGAGCGCTTCTTTCGCGAAGGCCGGGCCGACCATTATCAGTTCGATCTGGAAGGCTATATCGCTGCCCGGCTCGCCGCCTTTGGCATCGGTACGGTGCATGTGAGCGGCGTGGACACCTATTCGGACGAGGCGGGCTATTTCAGCTTCCGCCGCGCGACGCACCGGGGCGAGCCCGATTACGGGCGGCAGATGGGCGCGATCGGGCTTCGCGGCTGACCGGGCCGCAGATGCGGCACGGAGCGGATGGTTTCCTTTGTAATCATTTGCGCGCTCGGGCATAGATTGGGGCATAACAAGGGACCGGGACCAACATCCTCAACCACCTCCGCTCAGCTAAGAGCCTGTCGAAGGCCCCGCAATTCCGCCAACGTGCGCGCGTGACCTTCGACAGGCTCAGGTTGAGCGGGGTTGGGAAAGGGGAAGTGGAAACCCGCCCCAATCGCAGGAACCCCGCATATGACCGACACCCCGATCAAGCCGATCGCCACCCCCACCCCGCGCCGCAAGCCCAAGCCCGAGATCGGCACGCTCGGCGGACGCAAGCTCAAGCCCGCCACGCTGATGATGGGGCACGGCTTCGACCCCGTATTGTCCGAAGGCTCGCTGAAAGCCCCGATCTTCCTCACCTCGACCTTCGCGTTCGAAAATGCCGCGGCGGGCAAGCGCCATTTCGAGGGGCTGACCGGAAAGCGCCCCGGCGGCGCCGAAGGCCTGGTCTATTCGCGCTTCAACGGCCCCAATCAGGAGATTCTCGAAGATCGCCTGAGCATCTGGGACGATGCGGAGGACGCGCTGGTGTTTTCCAGCGGCATGTCCGCGATCGCCACCTTGCTGCTCGCCTATTGCAGCAACAATGACGTGATCGTGCATTCCGGCCCGCTCTATGCCGCGACCGAGGCGATGATCGCGCGCATCCTGTCGCGCTTCGGCATCACCTATCTCGACTTCCCCGCCGGCGCGACCCGCGCGGAGATCGATGCGGTGCTCGAACAGGCGAAGGACATGGCAGCGAAGCAGGGCGGCCGGGTCGCGATGATCTATCTCGAAAGCCCGGCCAACCCGACCAATGCGCTGGTCGACATCGAAGCGGTATCGCAGGCCCGCGATGCGGTGCTGGGCGCTGAGGCCGTGCCGACGCCGATCGCGATCGACAACACCTTCCTGGGTCCGCTCTGGCAGCAGCCGCTGCATCATGGCGCGGATATCGTCGTCTACAGCCTCACCAAATATGTCGGCGGGCATAGCGATCTGGTCGCGGGTGGCCTGTCTGGCCCCAAAAAGTGGATGGACCCGGTGCGCGCGCTGCGCAACACCATCGGCACGATCTGCGATCCCAATACCGCCTGGATGCTGATGCGCTCATTGGAGACGGTCGAGCTGCGCATGACGCGGGCGGGCGAGAATGCCGCCAAGGTCTGCGCGTTCCTGGCGCAGCACCCCAAGGTCGAGGGGCTGGGCTATCTCGGCATGATCCACGATGCGCGCCAGCAGGACATTTTCGATCGCCATTGTTCGGGCGCTGGATCGACCTTCTCGCTGTTCATCAAGGGCGGCGAGGCCGAAAGCTTCCGCTTCCTTGACAGTCTGCGTCTCGCCAAGCTGGCGGTGAGCCTTGGTGGCACCGAAACACTGGCCAGCCATCCGGCTGCAATGACGCATCTTTCGGTCCCCGACGCGCGCAAGGCCGCGCTCGGCATCACCGACAATCTGGTGCGCATCTCGATCGGCGTCGAAGATCCCGACGATCTGATCGCCGATTTCGAACAGGCGCTCGAGCAGGTCTGACCAATCGATGGCCCCCGGAGCGCTCCGGGGGCCGATGCTCGCTTAGCGGATCGCGCGATAGGGCACGCCGCCGCTGCCCGCCTGGCGCTGGCGGATCAGGCGGATATAGGTTTCGGCAAGACCCCGGTTGATCCGGTCCCAGCTGTATTTCTCGCTGCGCTTGAGGCCCGCCTGGCCATGGCGTGCGCGAAGCTCGGCATCGCCGCAATAGGCCTGGAGCGCATCGGCGAACTCGACCGTCGCGCCGGGGCGCACCAGCTGGCCGGTGACATTGTGTTCGACCAGGCTCTCGCTGCCCGTCGCGCGCGCGGCGACCACGGGCACGCCGCAGGCCATGGCCTCGAGCGTCACATTGCCGAAGGTCTCGGTGATCGAGGGGTTGAAGAACAGGTCCATGCTCGCGACCGCGCGGCCGAGATCGGTGCCGCCCTGGAAGCCCGCAAATACCGCTTTGGGCAACCGCGATTCGAACCATCCGCGCGCGGGCCCTTCGCCCACTACCAGCACCTGATGCGGCACCTGGCGGCGGACCAGCCGGTCGATCGAATCGGAAAAGACGTCGAGCCCCTTTTCCATCACCAGCCGCCCGAGAAAGCCTATCACCGGCACGTTATCGGCCAGCCCCAGCGAGCGCCGCCAGTCCATGTCGCGCATGCCGGGGTTGAAGATGTGCTTGTCGACGCCGCGCGACCAGATGCCGACATCATAGCTCATCCGCTGTTCGCGAAGCACCTGCGCCATCGAATCGGACGGCGCGACGATGGCGTCGCACTTGCGATACAGGCGGCGCAGGATCGCCTCGAGCAATGGCTCGAGAAACGCCATGTTGTAATAGCGCGGATAGGTCTCGAACCGCGTGTGCACCGATCCGAGCACCGGGATATTGTGCCGCTGCGCCCAGCGCACGGCGCTGTGCCCGGCGCTGTCGGGGCTGGAAATGTGCACGACATTGGGTGCGAACCGGTTCAGGTCCTTCTTGATCCTGGGCGGCAGGATCGTCGTCACGCGATATTCGGCGCGGCCGGGGATCGGCAGTGAGGGCAGGCTGATCAAATCGCCCGCCGGCTCGAACGCGGGGGTTTTGGTCGTCGGCGAATAGACGCGAACCTGCGCGCCATTGTCGAGCAGCCAGCCGACCAGCCGGTTGAGCGCCTGGTTCGCGCCATCGCGCACGTAATTGTAGTTGCCGCTGAACAGCGCAATGCGGAGATCGGAAATGTCCATGATCGGCCCGCCTTAGGCCCGCTTCGATACAAAAGCCAGCATTTGCGGGATGGCGGCCCGATCAGGCTTCCGCCGCGACCGTCTCGGGCGGCGGCAGCAGGCGGATGCGGGTCACGCGGCGCTCGTCGCCATCTATGATCTCCAGCCGCCAGCCGCTGTCATGCTCGAGCATGCGTCCGGGAGCCGGCACCTCGCCCGCCAGCATGAAGGCCAGCCCGCCCAAGGTATCGACCTCGTCGTCGATCTCGCCCAGCGCCGCATCGACCAGCTTGGCGACATCGGCGAGTTCGGCGCGCGCATCGGCCTCCCATGCGCCGTTCTCGCCGGGCGTCACCAGCGTCTCGGGCTCGTCGTCATGCTCGTCCTCGATATCGCCGACGATTTCCTCGACCAGATCCTCGATCGTCACCAGCCCTTCGGTGCCCGAATATTCGTCGATGACGATGGCGAGGTGGGTGCGTGTCTGGCGCATCTCCGCCAGCAGATCGAGCACGCCCATGGTTTCGGGCACGAAGCGCGGCTGGCGGATCAGATTGTCCCAGGTTGCCGGGCGCGGGCCATCGGCGGCGATGATCGGGAACACGTCCTTGATGTGCACCATGCCGACAATGTGATCGAGCGATCCGTCATAGACCGGCACGCGGCTGTGCCCGTGTTCGGCGAAAATCTGCACCAGCGCATCGAAGCTCGCATGCTTGTCGATCGCGATGATGTCGCTGCGCGGCACCGCGACATCGTCGACGTCGTGCTCGCTGAAATGCAGCAGGTTGCGCAGCATCTCGCGCTCGATGCGCGACAGGTCGCCACGCGACGATGCACTGTCGGAATCGTCATCATCCTCGTGCTCGTCGATCGCCTCTTCAAGCTGGGCGCGCAGCGACTGGTCGTGTTGTTCTCCGAACAGCAGGGCCTTCAAGCCCCGCCATATTCGCCCCGAACCTTCGTCTTGTGCGGTGGATTTCCCCCCGCCATTACTGTCTCCGTCTGCCATGACTGGCTGAATCTTAACCCCGCTCTTGGATTTGATGGGAAGGCAGCATCTGAACTTGCGCCGCTAATATGGATTGTCGATGCCCAGATTGGCAAGCGCTTTCACCTCCAGCGCTTCCATGATCTCCGCATCGGCCTCGTCGATATGGTCATGCCCCAGCAGGTGGAGCATGCCGTGCAGCGCCAGATGGGTGGCATGGGCGGCCAGCGCAATGCCCTTTTCCTCGGCCTCGCGCGCACAGGTCTGATAGGCGAGCATGATGTCGCCGAGCAGCACCTCGCCGTCATCGGTATTGGCGAGCGCCGCAAAATCATCCGGATCGATCATGGGAAAGGACAGCACGTTGGTCGGCTTGTCCTTGTGGCGGTAATCGCGGTTGAGCGCCTGCACCTCGTCATCGGTGCCGAAATGCACGCTGACCGAGACGGTGAAGCGGGCATCGGCGAGCGATCCTTGCGCACTAACGGCGAGCGCGGCGGAGACGGCGCGCGCGGCCAGCGCTTCCCAGTCGGTATCGCCGGGCCAGATCGGGTCAACAGAGGCTTCGGTCTCGATCATGGGGCTATCAAGATCCCTTCGTCATTCCCGCGAACGCGGGAATCCCGCTATCGTTTCAATCGTGCGGAAGAAGCGGGACCCCCGCCTGCGCGGGGGTGACGGGCAGGAAGAAGCGAGGGTGCGCTTCACGCATCCTTGCCCTCATAGGCCTCGACGATGCGCCCGACGATCGGGTGGCGCACCACGTCCGCGGCGGTGAAGCGCACGGTGCCGATGCCCTGCACGCCCTCAAGCCGCCCGACCGCATCGGCGAGGCCCGAAGCGCCGACCCCGCCGGGCAGGTCGACCTGTTTGGGGTCGCCGCAGATCACCATGCGGCTGTTCATGCCGAAGCGGGTGAGGAACATCTTCATCTGTGCCGGCGTGGTGTTCTGTGCCTCATCGAGGATGATGAAGCTGTCGGCCAATGTGCGCCCGCGCATGAAGGCGAGCGGGGCGATCTCGATTTCGCCGCTGGCAATCCGCCGCTCGACCTGCTCGGCGGGCAACGTGTCGTACAGCGCGTCGTAGAGCGGGCGAAGGTACGGATCGACCTTCTCCTTCATGTCGCCGGGCAGGAAGCCCAGACGCTCGCCCGCCTCGACTGCGGGGCGCGACAGGATCAGCCGGTTGACGGTGCCGGTGATCAGCTGGCTCACCGCCTGCGCCACCGCGAGATAGGTCTTGCCGGTGCCCGCCGGGCCGAGCGCGAAGATCACGTCGTCGCGCACCAGCGAGCGCATGTACTCGGTCTGCGTCGCAGAACGCGGCACGATGGTCTTCTTGCGCGTGCGGATCATGATGCCGGGCGGCTCGGCCACCTCGGAACGCACGATGCCCTCCAGCGTCGGTTCGGCGGACATCGTGATCAGCGCGTCGACCGCGCCCTCATCGATATCGAGTCCCTGCTCGATCCTTTTGTGCAGGCCGACCAGCACGTCGCGCGCGCGCGCGGCGCTTTCCGCCTCGCCCTCGATCTGGATGCGGTTGCCGCGCGCCTGGATGTAGACGCCGAGCCGGTTCTCGATCGCCACCAGATTCTTGTCGAACTGGCCGAACAATGGCCCGAGCAGCGTGGGTTCGTCGAACTCGACCCCGATCCGCGCCTTGTTGGCCGGTTCGGGCCGATTGAACGGAAAGTCGCTGCCATAGACAGGCGAGAGCTGCGTCGATTGCGGGTCGCGCTTGCCGCGAAACTTGGTCGAATCGCCGCCGCGTCCGCCGCTACCCTTCTTGTGCGCCATCAGGCCGCCACCAGTGCCAGCGGCTCGCCCGCCAGGCTGTTGGGGCCGGCAGAAACGATTTCGACCTCGATCAGATCGCCGATCTTCGCCCCCTCCTGCGTCACATGCACCGATTGCAGCCAGGGCGATTTGCCCACCAGCTGGCCCGGCTTGCGCCCCTGCCGTTCGAGCAGCACCTTCATGCGCTTGCCGACCGTGTCCATGTTGAAGGCATGCTGCTGGGCGTTGAGCAGGTCCTGCAGACGCTGCAACCGCTCGTCCATGATCTCGGGCGCGATCTGATCCTCCATATCGGCGGCGGGGGTACCGGGGCGGGGCGAATATTTGAAGCTGAACGCCTGAGCGTAAACCGTGTCGCGCACGATATCGAGCGTCGCCCGGAAATCGGCCTCGGTCTCGCCGGGAAAGCCCACGATGAAATCGCCCGACATCGCGATATCGGGCTTGGCGGCGCGGATCCGGTCGATGAGCTTGAGATAGCTCGCCGCCGTGTGGCTGCGGTTCATCGCCTTGAGGATGCGGTCCGAACCTGCCTGCACGGGCAGGTGAAGGTACGGCATCAGCTTGGGGATGTCGCGGTGCGCCGCGATCAGCGCGTCGGTCATGTCATTGGGGTGGCTGGTGGTATAGCGGATGCGCTCGAGCCCGCTCATATCGGCCAGCGCCTCGATCAGTCCTTCCAGCCCCCTGGCGCGGCCACGATCGTCGCTGCCGGTCCAGGCGTTGACGTTCTGACCGAGCAGCGTGATTTCCTTCACCCCCGCCTCGACCAGCGTGCGCGCTTCGGCCACCAGATCCGCATAGGGGCGGCTGATTTCCGCGCCGCGGGTATAGGGCACCACGCAATAGGTGCAGAACTTGTCGCAGCCTTCCTGCACGGTGAGGAAGGCGGAAGGCCGCTGCTGGCGCGCGCGACCAGGCAACGCGCCGAACTTGGTAGCGGCGGGCATGTCGGTATCAATCGCGGTTTCGCCGCGCCGCGCCTGTTCGATCAACTCGGGCAGCCGGTGATAGGCCTGCGGTCCGACGACGATATCGACGCTTCGCGCGCGCTTTGCGATTTCCTCGCCCTCGGCCTGGGCGACGCAGCCTGCGACCGCGATCATCGGTTTGGTGCCATCCTCGCGCTTCAGGCGACCGATGTCGGAATAGACCCGCGCCACCGCCTTTTCGCGGATATGGCAGGTGTTGAGGATGACGAGATCGGCCTCGTCGCGACTTTCGGCCTGGCTCATGCCCTGGGCAGCGAGCATCTCGCCCATGCGCTCGCCATCATAGACGTTCATCTGGCAGCCGAACGAGGTGACGAAATAGCGGCGAGGGGCGTCCCCGGCGGATTCGGGGGCGGATGCGGCAGGGTTATCGATGCTGTGGGTCATGAATGCCAATGGCTATACAGCCGGTTCACGCCCCAAGGAAGCACAAAGCGCCGCATCGATCCGCGCCCGCGCCTCGGCCGCGATCGCCTTGCGCCCGGGAAAATCGGCCGGGCTGAACGGTTCGAGGAAATGCATCGTCACCCAGAAGCTGCCGCGCCGGGTGAACAGCCGCAGCGCATTGTTCGGCGCGGTTTCCTCGCCCACCCAGGCGATGTCATGCGCATTCGCGCCGTAATCGAGATAGATCGGCTGGACGAGCACGCCGGGCGGCGGCGGATCGAGCACCTGCAGCAGCGGCGACTTGAACGGCAGCAGCGTGCTGCCATCGGTGGTCGTGCCTTCGGGAAAGATGGTGATCGCCCAGGTCTCGGCGAGCGCGTCGCGCAACTCGTTGATCTGCCCGGCAATGCCGAGCCGGTTGGTGCGCGAGACGAACACGGTGTCGTTGAGCTTGCACAGCCAGCCGATGACAGGCCAGCTCTTGATCCCGTCCTGCGCCACGAACGCACTGCCGTTGCGTCCGGCGATGACCGGAATGTCCAGCCAGCTCAAGTGGTTGGCAATATAGAACACGTCGCGCTTGAGCGGCGTTCCGACCACCCGGACCTTGGCCCCGCAGGCGCGCCCCACCCCGCGCAGGAACAGCTTGGGCCAGGGATTGGAGAGGCGGAGCGTGCGCCAGACATAATAGAGCGGCACGCAGACCAAGAGCATCGCCACGATCAGCAGCACGCGCAAGGCGAGCCGCACGCGCCCGATGGGCCCGGGATCGCGCCAGTGCAGATGCGCCATGTCGGGCGTATCGGGATAGAGCGGCGGCGACGGTGCGGGTGCCGGGCTGGCCTCGCTCATGGAAAGGCTCAATCCTTGCGGTCGAGCGCGACGCCGTAAAGCTCCATGCGATGATCGACCAGCCGATAGCCGAGCCTCTCGGCGATCAGCTTCTGCAGCGCCTCGAGCTCGGGGTCGACGAACTCGAGCACCTTGCCGGTCTCGACATCGATCAGATGGTCGTGATGCGCTTCGGGCGCAGCCTCATAGCGCGCGCGGCCATCGCCGAAATCGTGCCGGTCGAGAATGCCCGCCTCTTCGAACAGCCGGACGGTGCGATAGACCGTGGCGATCGAAATGCGCGGATCGATGGCCGAGGCGCGTTCGTGCAGCCGCTCGACATCGGGATGATCATCGGCTTCGGACAGCACGCGCGCGATCACGCGCCGCTGATCGGTGATCCGCAGGCCACGATCGGCGCACAACGCCTCCAGGTCGATTTTCTGGCGCATGCTGCCCCTTTTGCAATGCCGTTGCTGGTTGAGGCCAGTCCGCCGCATGGTGAAAGGCGATGGCTGGCCGGCGCCGGGACAGGTCCCTTGCGCCTTCCAGCCAATTTATCGTGCCATGCCGCAAATGCAACCGCTCGCGATGCCGGATGGCTCCGGATCAGCGATTAGCTGACGCTGCGCTGGCTTGGCCCCAGGATTACTTGCCGGTCCGCTTGCCAGGCTTGCGACCCAGGCCGATCTTCTTGGCGAGCTCGCGGCGGGTCGCGGCGTAATTGGGCGCAACCATCGGGTAATCGGCGGGCAGGTTCCAGCGCGCGCGATATTCCTCGGGCGTCATGTTGTAATGGGTCATCAGATGGCGCTTGAGCATTTTCAGCTTTTTGCCGTCTTCCAGACAGATGATGTAATCCGGCTTGACCGACGCGCGTACGGAAACTGCAGGTTCGGGCAGCTCGGGCTCGGCCGCGGCTTCTCCGGGCGTCAGGCTATTCAGCGCGCGATGAACATTTTCGATCAGGCCGGGAATATCGGAAACCGACACGCTGTTGTTGCTTACATGCGCAGCGACAATATCCGCCGTCAGTGTAATGAGCGTTTCACGCATATCGAGTTCTGCTTCTGCCATCGTCCTTCATCCCTTTTCTTGTTCTAGTGTGCGACCACTAATCCCGCAAAGTGGCAGGGCACCGGCGGTATGCAAGGGCAAATCATCCCCGTCAATAGCTAAAGTCTATCACAAAAAACGGATAGTGAATGCTAACATTTTTGGCAGATAAATGCGATTCTATTTTTTACAAGTCGAGCGCTAATGTGAGCGCATCGTAGTGATGACTACCGGCGCCCTTGTAGTAACCTTTCCGTAAACCTACGGATTGAAAGCCGAATTTTGAATAAAGATGAATGGCAGGGTTATTTGACCGCATTTCGAGATGGAGTCGCGACACGCCGGCTTGACGCGAATTTTCAACCACTTGATTGAGGAGTGTGGTCGCAGCGCCAAATTGACGCCAATTTGGGGCGACCGCGATCAGCAACAGTTCTTCTTCCTCGGCCACGCGCCGGGTCATGGCAAAACCGACCGGCTCGCCTGCCGTGTCGGGCATCGTGGGGGCGGTCTCGAGCAGCAGCACATGCGTGAGCGGCATTGCCAGCATCGACCGGGTCTGGCTGTGGTTCCAGGCCTCGCCATAAAGCGGATCGAAGGCCCGCTGCATGATGTGCATGACGGGTCCGATCGCATCTTCTGCCGCCAGTCCGGCGACGAGCTGAAAGGCCGGAGCCGCACGCGGAGCGGATGGGTCGTCCTGGGCCATGGTCAGCCAGTGCCCTGCACGGCCATCGGCTTGGCATCGGCGCCGCGACCATAGACCGGATCGGCCGCCAGCCCGCGCGATGGCGCAGGCAGCAGCAGCGCGCGCCTGGCATCGGGCAGCAGCGTCAACGCCATCCCGTGACCGCGCGCGGCCACCAGCGGCTCGGCCATGCTGCCAGCCACCAGGTCGTGCACGCACGCCGCGCTCGCCGCCTCGGGCGGGAGCGAGCCGAGCGCGCTCAGCGCTGCGCCGTCGCGCGCGAAGCTCTGGACGAAATATTCGCCATGGCCGCCGGTCATCGCGACATCGAGTGCCTTGGCGTCGGGATGCGCCTCGAACGCCATCGCGGCGACCAGCGCATGCGTCGAATAGCCGGTCACCGGCACGCCCCAGGCAAGGCCGAGCGCGCGCGCTGCCGCCAGGCCCACGCGCACGCCGGTAAAGCTGCCCGGGCCGCAATTGACCAGAATCGCCTTGGCGCGGCCGCGATCGGGCAGCGCAGCGATCATCGGGACCAGCCTTTCGGCATGGCCGCGGCCCATGACCGCATGGTCGCTGGCGATCAGCTCGGAATCGTGGAACAGCGCCACCGAACAGGCTTCGGTCGCGGTATCGATGACCAGCAATGTTTCACGATCGGGCAGCATACCCGATGGCCGCTAGCTGATTGTGTTGAACCGGTCAAAACCCGGACGCGGGCTGCGACCGAAAATCGTCGACGGGTCGCCATAGCCCAGCGTCGAGATGAAGTTCGACTTCACATTCGGCTGGTCGGCGAAGAAGGCCGCATCGACCGCGGCATTGTCGAACCCCGACATCGGCCCGGTATCAAGCCCCAGCGCGCGCGCGGCGAGGATGAAATAGGCGCCCTGGAGCGAGGAATTGCGCAACGCCGAGATGCGGCGGAACTCGGCCTTGTCGTCGCCGGTGAACCAGCTGCGCGCATCGGTATGCGGGAAGAGTTCGGGCAGGAGCTCGTGAAACTCCAGATCCATGCCGATCACGACGCTGACCGGCGCAGCCAGGATCTTCTTGGCATTGGCCTCCATGCAGCAGGCGGCGAGCTTCTGCTTTGCCTCGTCCGACACGCACCACACAAGGCGCGACGGCAGCATGTTGGCCGAGGTCGGGCCCATCTTCATCAGGTCCCAGATCGCGTGCAGCTGCTCCGTCGTTACCGGCTGGTCGGTATAGCCGTTATAGGTGCGCGCGGTGCGGAACAGCTGGTCAAGCGCGGCATCGTCGAGCGGTGCGGACATGGGGTGCTTTCTGGGTCTCGGGGGAGGGGGAAGAGCCGTCAGGCGGCGCGGACTTCGGTCACTTCGGGGACGTAATGCTTGAGCAGCGATTCGATGCCGTGCTTGAGCGTCGCGCTCGACGAGGGGCAGCCCGAACACGCGCCCTGCATCTGCAGATAGACCACGCCCTTGTCGAAGCCGCGATAGACGATGTCGCCACCGTCATTGGCGACGGCAGGGCGCACGCGCGTCTCGATCAGCTCCTTGATCTGCGCGACGATATCGGCGTCCTCGGGATTGCTCGGCCAGTCGGAATCCTCGGGCGGGACCGAGATGCCCGCAGCACTGGCGGCGCGGAACAGTGGCATGTCGGCCGAGAAATGGTCGAGCAGCACCGAAAGCACGTCGCCCTTCAGGCTCGACCAGTCGGCACCGGGTCCCGAGGTCACCGAAATGAAATTGTGCCCGAAGAACACGCCAGTGACATCGCCGAGCGAAAAGATCGCTTCGGCAAGCGGTGAGGCTTCGGCCTCTTCGGGCGAGGCGAAATCGCGCGTGCCGATTTCCATGACCTGGCGGCCAGGCAGGAACTTGAGCGTTGCGGGATTGGGCGTGGTTTCGGTTTCGATCAGCATGCAGGCTATCTGGTGCGCAAGCGGCGCTGACGCAAGACCGATTCTGTCTATGGCGCGGGCCATCGCGTCCACCGCATATTCACTGGCCAGTCAGGATGGCGCTGCCTATACATCGGCGCATGACCTTTCCCCTGATGCGCTGTGCGCCCGTGGCCGCTGCTCTGGCGGCGCTTTCGCTGGTAATCTCCCCGCCGCTGCTCGCCAATCTGCCCGGCGAACCGGTCGCCAGCGGCAAGGATGCCAATGGCAGGCCGCTGCGTCCGCCCAATCTGGAGCCTGGCGAAAAGACCCCCTGGTTGTACAAGGGCAGCAACGTGCCGGTCGACAAGGGCTGGACCTTCGGCGAACTGAGCAACGGCGTGCGTTATGCGGTGCGCCGCAACGGCGTGCCGCCGGGCCAGGTGGCGATCCGCGTGCGCATCGATGCCGGGTCGATGATGGAGACCGATCCCGAACAGGGCTATGCGCACCTGCTCGAGCATCTGACCTTTCGCGGGTCCAAATATGTCCCCGATGGTGAGGCAATCCGCATCTGGCAGCGGCTGGGCGCGAGCTTCGGCAGCGACAGCAATGCCGAAACCACGCCGACGCACACCGTCTACAAGCTCGACCTGCCCGCCGCGACCCCCGCGGGCCTCGACGAGAGCATGAAGATCCTGTCAGGCATGATCCGCGAGCCGGGGCTCACCGCAGAGGCGGTCAAGGCCGAGGTGCCGGTGGTGATGGCCGAATTGCGCGAACGGTCGGGCGCGCAGGTGCGCGTCGGCGATGCGACCCGCAACCTGTTCTTCGCCGGGCAGAAGCTGGCCGAACGCTCCCCCATCGGCAAGATCGAGACGCTGAACGCCGCGACGTCCGAGGCGGTGCGCGCCTTTCACCAGCGCTGGTACCGGCCCGAGAACACCGTGATCTCGATCGCGGGCGATGTCGATCCGGCGACGCTCGAACAGCTGATCAAGACCTATTATGCCGACTGGAAGGTTGCCGGAAAGCAGGCGCCCTATCCCGGCTTCGGGGCGCCCGATCCCAAGCTGCCGATCGCGCGGACGATCGTCGAGCCGGGCTTCCCCTATCTCATCAGCATGGCGATCCTCCGGCCCTGGAAGCCGGTCAACGACACGATCGAATATAATCAGCAGCTGCTGATCGATCTGGTCGCGACCCAGCTGATCAACCGCCGGCTCGAAGGCCGGGCGCGCGGCGGCGGCAGCTTCCTCCAGGCGCAGGTCAACCAGGAGGATGTCAGTCGTTCGGTCGATGGCACGTTCATTTCTGTCGTGCCGATCGGCGACGACTGGCAGGCGGCGCTCGCCGATGTGCGCGGCGTGCTCGCCGACGCACTCGCCACCCCGCCAACGCCCGAGGAAATCGCGCGCGAGATGGCCGAGTTCGATGCCGCGCTGGCGGTGCGCGTCGAAAGCGCCGCGACCGAGGCGGGGGCCAAGCAGGCCGACGATATCGTGGGCGCGGTCGATATCCGCGAGACCATCGCCTCGCCGCAGACCGCGCTCGACGTGTTCCGTGGCATGAAGGACCTGTACACGCCCGAAAGGCTGCTCGAATCGACCCGGCGCCAGTTTACCGGCGTCACCACCCGCGCGATCCTGGTCTCGCCCAAGCCGGTCGACAATGGCGAGGCACTGCTCAACGCGGCACTGACCCGCGATGTCAGCGCCGATGCCAGCGCGCGGCTTGCAGCCGCCAAAGTAACCTTCGACGATCTGCCCAGGCTCGGCGCGCCGGGCACGGTTGCGGCGACCACCGATCTCCAGCTGCTCGACATCGAGATGATCGAGCTGTCGAACGGGGTGAAGGCGATCCTCTATCCCAATGACGCCGAAGTCTCGAAGATCATGGTCAAGGTCCGCTTTGGTAACGGCTATCAGGCGTTTCCGGCGGACAAGCCCTCGCTGGTCTGGGCGGGCCAGTCGGCACTGGTCGCCAGCGGCATCGGCGAGATCGGCCAGGAAGGGCTCGACCGGCTGACCAATGGCCGCCGCATCGGTTTCGGCTTCGACGTCGAGAACGACGCGTTCTCGTTCTCCGCCGACACCCGCCGCGCCGATCTGGAGGACCAGCTCAAGCTGTTCGCGACCAAGCTGGCCGCGCCGCGCTGGGATGCGAACCCCGTCCGCCGCGCCAAGGCGGGGACAGAGCTTGCCTATCGCAGCTTCTCGATGTCGCCGCAGACCGTGCTCGAGCGCGATCTGAACTATCTCACCCGCGACCGCGATCCGCGCTGGAAGGTGCCGGGCCCGGACGAAGCCGCGCAGCTGACCCCCGAGGCGTTCCGTGCGACCTGGGAGCCGCTGCTGCAACAGGGGCCGATCGAGGTGCTGCTGTTCGGCGATTTCGACCGGGCAGAGGCGATTGCCGCGCTGGAAAAGACCTTTGGTGCGCTGCCTCCGCGCCAGCCGGTGCCGGTGGTGGCCGGTCCCGAAACGGTGCGCTTCCCCGCCCCCAATGGCGAACCGGTCGTCGTCCGCCATGAAGGTGCGCCCGATCAGGCCGCAGCCTTTATCGGCTGGCCGACCGGAGGCGGGCTTGAGGGCGTGCAGGAAAGCCGCCAGCTCGAAATCCTGACCGCGATCTTCAACAGCCGTCTGTTCGACCAGCTTCGGGCCCAGGCCGGCGCGAGCTATGCACCCCAGGTGGTCAACAACTGGCCGATCGCGTTCGACCAGGGCGGCTATATCGGCGTGATCGGACAGCTTGCACCGGAAAACGTCGGCAAGTTCTTCGAGATCGCCAATGCCATCGCGGCGGATCTTGCGGCAAAGCCGGTGGATGCGGACGAACTGGCTCGTGCGACCGAACCGCTGCGGCAGCTCGTCTCGAGGGCCAGCACGGGCAACAATTTCTGGCTCAACCAGCTCCAGGGCGCGACGCGCGATCCGCGCCGGATATCGGCGCTGCGCACGATCCTGCCCGATTACACGGTGACGACGCCCGAAAAGATGCAGGCGCTTGCCGCCAGATATCTGCTGCGCGACAAGGCCTGGTCGTTCGTGGTGCTGCCCGAGGAAGCACCTGCCCCCTCGGGTCGGTGATACGGCCGGTCAGCTCGTTGGCATCTCGTCGGGCCCGCGGCCGGGCTCGACGGTATCTGGGCTAACCGGATCGATCTCGGGCGGCTGCTGCACCGGGTCTTCCATCGGCGGCTCGTTGACCGGAAGTTCGGGCGGGCTTTGCGGCTCGATTCGGTCGGGCGCGGGGATCTTGGGGTCGTCGGGACGTGTGGCCATGAAAAGGCTCCTTTCGTTCGACCTACGCGCCGCCGGTACAGCGGTTGCGGGCGAGACATCGCGCGGGATGCGCCCCCTTGCCCTTTGCGGCAACCTTCTTTAGACGCGCACGCTTGATTACCGCGACGCGGGCGTGGCGAAACTGGTAGACGCGCCAGATTTAGGTTCTGGTATCGCAAGATGTGGGGGTTCAAGTCCCTTCGCCCGCACCATCGCATGGATGGCCGGGAAAGGGTGGGATTGCCCTTTCTTATTATGGAAAGACAAGAGTTTAAGCCGATGCAGATTGTCGAGACGCTGAACGAGGGCCTGAAGCGGGCCTATACCATCACCATCCCCGCCAAGGATCTGGACGCCCGGGTCGATGCGGAGGTGAAGAAGATCGCGCCGCAGGTGCGCATGCCCGGTTTCCGCCCCGGCAAGGTGCCCGCCAACCTGATTCGCAAGATGCACGGCGAATCGATTCACGCCGATGCGCTCAACGCCACCATTCAGGAAAGCGTCGACAAGGCGATCCGCGACAACAACCTGCGCCCCGCCATCCAGCCCTCGGTTGATCTGAACGAAGACTATGCTGCCGGCAAGGATGCCGAGGTCAAGGTCTCGCTCGAAGTTCTGCCCCAGGTTCCCACCCCGTCGATCGATTCGATCACGCTCGAGCGCCTGACGGTCGAGCCTGCCGAGGAAGCCGTGACCGAAGCGCTGCAGCGCATTGCCGACGGCCAGAAGAGCTATGATGCCGCGCCCAAGAGCTACAAGGCCAAGGAAGGCGACCAGGTTGTCATCGATTTCGAAGGCAAGGTCGATGGCGTGCCGTTCGAAGGCGGCAAGGGCGAAGGCATGGCCGTGGTCATCGGTTCGGGCCAGCTCATCCCCGGTTTCGAGGACCAGCTCGTCGGCCTCAAGGCCAATGACGAAGCCGTGATCAACGTGACCTTCCCCGAAAATTACGGTGCCAAGGATCTTGCAGGCAAGGCCGCGACCTTCGACATCATCGTCGGCGAGGTGAAGAAGCCCGGCGAGACCAAGCTGGACGACGATTTCGCCAAGTCGCTCGGCCTCGAAAGCCTCGAGCAGCTGACCGGCCTGATCAAGGGCCAGCTGGAGCAGGAACTGAACGGCCTGACCCGCACGCACATGAAGCGCCGCCTGCTCGACCAGCTGGCCGCCAATCATGATTTCGAGGTTCCGCCCTCGATGGTCGAAGCCGAGTTCAACCAGATCTGGGCGCAGCTCGAACAGGAAGCCGCGCAGGAAGAAGATGTCGAGGCCGCTCGCGCCGAGATGGAAAAGGACCGCGACGAATATCACGCGATCGCCGTGCGCCGCGTGCGCCTGGGCCTGCTGCTCTCCGAGATCGGCCAGGCCAATGGCGTCGAAGTGTCGGCGCAGGAAATGAACATGCTGATCGCGCAGGCCGCGCAGCAGTATCGCCAGGAAGACCGTCAGCGCTTCGCGGAATATATCCGCAACACGCCGATGGCCGCCGCCCAGCTGCGCGCGCCGCTCTATGAGGACAAGGTCGTCGACTTCCTGTTCGACAAGGCGACGATCACCGACCGCAAGGTCACCCGCGAAGAGCTGGAAGCGGCGATCGAGGCGGACGAGGACGGCCATGTCCACGGTCCCGATTGCGGTCACGACCATGCCCATGACGAAAAGCCCAAGGCCAAGAAGGCCGCGCCGAAAAAGGCTGCGGTGAAGAAGGACGCCGAAGCCGCTCCGGCTGAGGCGGCTGAAGACGCCAAGCCCGCCAAGAAGGCTCCGGCCAAGAAGGCGGCAGCGAAGAAGGAAGAGGCACCGGCCGAAACCGCAGAAGCTGCCGAAAAGCCCGCCAAGAAGGCCCCGGCGAAGAAGGCTGCAGCCAAGAAGGCCTGATCCTTCCGCGCTTCGAACCGAAACAAACCCCCGCGATTCCGTATCGCGGGGGTTTTTTCATGTCCGCCGCCAGCGCCGGTCGGCCAGGATCGCGCGCGCGGCATTGTGTCCCGGCGCGCCGGTGACGCCGCCGCCCGGGTGCGTGCCCGATCCGCACATGTACAGGCCCTTCAAGGGCCCGCGATAATCGGCATGGCCCAGCACCGGCCGCGCCGCCCAGAGCTGGTCGAGGCTCATCCGCCCATGGAAGATATCGCCGCCGATCAGCCCGAACGTGCGCTCGAGACCCTTGGGGCTGAGCACCTGCCGCCCGAGGATCGAGGCGCGGAAACCCGGCGCATGCGCCTCGACCGTGTCGATGATCGTGTCCGCTGCCGCCGCTTCCTGCTCTGGCGTCCAGGCGAGCACAGGATCGAACTGCTGGCAGAACAGGCTGGCGACATGATGGCCTGCCGGCGCGAGGCTGTCGTCGACGATCGACGGAATCAGCATCTCGACGATCGGTTCGCGCGACCAGCCGTGCGCCTTGGCGTCGGTGAACGCGCGGTCCATATAGTCGAGGCTGGGCGCGATCACGATTCCGGCGCGCAGATGCTCGCCTTGCCCAGGCAGGGACGTGAAATCGGGCAGGCGACCCAGCGCGACATTCATGCGGAAGCTGCCCGATCCGGTGGCATAGCCGCGCATCCGCCGCGCGAAATCCTCAGGCAGCGCGGCTTCGGGCACCAGCCGACCGTAGAGCAGTCTGGGTCCGACATTGGCGACGATCCGCGCCGCTCGCATCTCCTCGCCGCTCGCCAGCCGCACGCCGACCGCGCGCCCGCCCTCGACCAGCACCTGCTCGACCGGGCTGTTCAGCCGGATGTCGACCCCCTGTTCGGCACACGCTTCGGCCATCAGCCGGGTGATCGTCCCCATGCCGCCGATGACATGCCCCCAGCTGCCCTTGTTGCCGTTCACCTGCCCAAACACATGATGCAGCAGCACATAGGCCGAGCCGGGCGTATCAGGGCTGGCATAATTGCCGACCACCGCGTCGAAGCCGAACGCGGCTTGCACGGGCGCGCTTTCGAACCATTGGGCCAGGAACTCGCGCGCCGATTTGGTGAACAGCTCGAGCACGTCGCGCTGCACGTCGCGCGACAGCCGCGAGAGCAGCCGTCCGGTGGTGAGCGCCTCCACTAAACCGGCGATACCGCTGCCGATATTGGGCGGGGGCCGCAGCGCCAGATCGCGCAGCACATCGGCGACCCGGTCGAGCATTGCGTAATAGCCTGGCAGCGCCTCGGCATCGCGCTTCGAGAATCGCGCGAACTCGGCTTGCGCCCGCTCGAGTCCGCCGCCCAGAATCAGGTAATCGCCTTGCGGCAGCGGCAGGAAATTGGAAACGGGCCGCTCGATCACCCGATAGCCGCGCTCAACCAGCCCCATGTCGGCGATGACGCGCGGCTGCAAAAGGCTGACGGTATAGCTCGCCACCGAGTTGCGGAAACCGGGATGGAATTCCTCCGTCACCGCCGCGCCGCCGACGACATGCCGCGCCTCGAGCACGCGCACCTTCATGCCTGCACGCGCGAGATAAAAGGCTGAGGTCAGGCCGTTATGCCCGCCCCCGATGATGATCGCATCCGGCTGTGTGTCGCTCGTCCCCATGGATTGAAGGCCTAGCCCAGCCTTGCGCCCTCGCCAACTGCGCACAGCCCCAAGAATTCGCTGGCGTGGGCTTGCGGATATTGATAGCGGTTCGCAAAACCATGCTTCTTGACCAGCTTCCCAATGGCCAGCGCGCGGAAATTGCCGCGATCGACTGGAGCATCCTGCCTCCGGACGAGGGCAAGCGCCTGCGCGCGCTCGGCGTCGACGAGGGCGCGTTTGTCTCGATCCGCCAGCGCGGTATCTTTTTCGGGCGCGATCCGATCGCGCTCGACATCGGGCGGATGACCGTGGCGATCCGCCGCGTCCACGCGCGCGCGATCACGCTGCGCGCGCCGGAGCCTATCGCATGACCCGGCACCAGCCGCTGATCGCGCTGGTCGGCAATCCCAATGCCGGCAAGAGCGCCTTGTTCAATGCGCTGACCGGCGCGCGGCAGAAGATCGCCAACTATCCCGGCGTCACGGTCGAGCGTAAATCGGGCCGCTTCGCCTTTGCCGATGGCCGCCCCGCCGAGCTGATCGACCTGCCCGGCAGCTACAGCCTCGACCCGACCAGCCCCGACGAGGCCGTGACGCGCGATGTCGTCATGGGCCGCCAGGCCGGCGAGCGCCAGCCCGATGCGCTGGTGATCGTGCTCGATTCGGCCAATCTCGACCAGCATCTGGTGTTCGCGCTCGAACTGCTGGCATTGGGCCTGCCCACCGTGGTCGCGCTCAACATGGTCGATCTCGCCGAACGCGACGGGCTGACGCTCGATGCCGAGCGGCTGGCGGCGGATCTCGGCGTGCCGGTCATCCCGACCGTCGCGGTGCGCAGGCGGGGCCTGACCGAGCTGGCGGGAGCGCTCGATGCGGTGATCCTCGCCAAACAGGTGCCGCACGCGCCGCTCGGCGAACCCGACATGCGCGCGCGGCGCAGGCGTGCCGAGCATATCGCCAATGCCGCGATCGTCAGCCAGACGCAGAGCCGCCGCTGGACCGACCGCGCCGATGCCGTGCTGCTCCACCCCTTTGCCGGGCCGCTGATCCTGTTCGCGCTGCTGTTCGTCATCTTCCAGGCGGTGTTCAGCTGGGCGTCGCCCTTTGCCGATGCGCTGGAAGCGGGCGCAGGCGCGCTGAGCGAGCTGGCCACCGCCGCCATTCCCGAAGGCTTTTTCCGCTCGCTGGTCGTCGATGGGGCAATCGCGGGCGTCGGCGCCGTCGTCGTCTTCCTGCCGCAGATCGTCATCCTGTTCTTCTTCATCCTGATGATGGAGGCGACCGGATACATGGCGCGCGCTGCGTTCATCATGGACCGGCTGATGGCCAGCGTCGGCCTGTCGGGCCGCTCGTTCATTCCGCTCTTGTCCTCGTTCGCCTGCGCCATTCCCGGCATCATGGCGACGCGCAGCATCTCGGACGAGAAGGACCGGCTCACCACCATCCTGATCGCGCCGCTGATGACCTGTTCGGCGCGGCTGCCGGTGTACACGGTGATCATCGCCGCATTCATCCCCGAAATCACCGTCGGGCCGGGTGTCGGGCTGCAGGGGCTGGTGCTGTTCGGCCTCTATGTCTTCGGCATCATCGGTGCGATGGTGGTGGCGCTCGTGCTGCGCTCGACCGTGGCCAAGGGCGGGGCGAGCGGCTTCCTGATGGAAATGCCCAAATATCAGATGCCGCGCATCGCCGATCTCGCGCTCGGCCTGTGGCAGCGCGCCTGGCTGTTCCTCCGCCGCGCGGGCACGATCATCTTTGCCGTCACCATCGGCCTGTGGCTGCTGCTCAGCTATCCGCAGGTGCCGCCAGGCAGCAGCATGAGCCAGTCCGAATATTCCGCCGCCGGGCGGATCGCCAGCGTGCTGGAACCGGTGGTCGCGCCGATCGGCTTTTCGCGCGACATCGCGCTCGCGCTGATCCCCGCCATGGCGGCGCGCGAGGTCGCGGTCTCGGCGCTCGCCACCACTTACGCGATCGACGCAACCGACGAAGACGAACAGGCCCAGGCCTTGGGCGAGCGGCTCGCCGGGCGCTGGTCGCTGCCGACCGCGCTCGCCTTCCTTGCCTGGTTCGTGTTCGCGCCGCAATGCATCTCGACCATCGCGGTCACACGGCGCGAGACCAATGGCTGGAAATGGCCGATGTTCATGGTCGGTTATCTGTTCGGCCTGGCCTGGATCGCCGCCGGGATTACCTTCTGGACCGCCACCGCATTCGGTCTATAAACGGGCCAACGGACCGCGCGGTGCATCGCGCGTTCTCTCCATCACAGCATCATTATCCTGAGGAAAGCATATGTCGGGCAGCGTCAACAAGGTCATCCTGATCGGCAATCTGGGGGCCGATCCCGAGGTCCGCAGCTTCGCCAATGGCGGCAAGGTCGCCAATCTCCGCCTCGCCACCACCGAGACGTGGAAGGACCGCAACAGCGGCGAGAAGCAGGAGCGCACCGACTGGCACACCGTCGCGGTGTTCGGCGATGGCCTCGCCGGTGTCGCCGAGCGGTACCTCCGCAAGGGCAGCAAGATCTATGTCGAAGGCCAGCTGCGCACGCGCAAATGGCAGGACCAGCAGGGCAATGACCGCTACACCACCGAAGTCGTGCTGCAGGGCCCCGGCGCGGTGCTGACCATGCTCGACAGCGCGCAGGGCCGCGGCGGCGGTGGCGGCATGGGCGGCGGCGGCGGCGATTATGGCGGCGGTTCGCGCGGCGGATCGTCTGGCGGCAGCTCGGGCGGTGGATCGCGCGGCTTCAACGATGGCGGTTCCAGCAGCGGCTGGGGCGGCGGCGGCTTTGACGACGATCTGAACGACGACGTGCCGTTCTGATCGGTATCGCGCCATGCCCTTCACCATCTATCACAACCCAAAATGCGGCACCTCGCGCAATGTCCTGGCGGCGCTGCGCGAGGCGGGGCACGAGCCTGAGGTCATCGAATATCTGAAGACCCCGCCGTCGCGCGAGACGCTGGAAAGCCTGATCAAACGGGCAGGCGAGGGCGCGCGCGCTCTGCTGCGCGCCAAGGAGCCGCTGGTGAAGGAACTCGGCCTCGACGGGGCCGATGTCACCGATGCGGCGATCGTCGACGCGATGATGGCGCACCCGGTCCTGATCAACCGCCCGATCGTGGTGACCGAAACTGCGGTGAAGCTCTGCCGCCCTAGCGAGACGGTGCAGGCGCTGCTCTGAAACGCGAAACCCCGACGAGGCTCTCGCCATCGCCGGGGTCTGGAGTGTTTGGCGTTAAGCCTGATCAGCTAAGATAATCGTGCAGTACGCGGCCATAGGGCAGCGTCATGTCGGTGACGAGGTGCAAGCCCCCGACATGCTCGATCACGGGCAGGTCAGCCAGCGGGCAGTTGACCGAATCGATGAGCTCCACCCGCGCCCGTCCGGTCCAGGCGCCCTTGACCACGATATTCTCGAAAGTGATGCCGACGAGCTGCGCGATGGCAGGCGTGCCGTCGATATCGGGGATCAGCTTCAGCGTCACTTGCGTCCGCTTCAGCAGCGTCTCGATCTCGCCAAGGTCGGTCGGGCCGCCATGCTTGTAGACCATGGTGCCATGCGCCACCGCCTGACCCGAATAGGTCAGCTCGCCGGTCAGCGTGTCGCCCACGGTCTTGAGCCTGGCGATGCCGTATTTCATCGGATAGCCCCAGATCTCGCGGCCTCCGGCGAGCGGCGGGCAATTGTCGACATACATTTGCGTCAGGAAATTGCATTTCTCGCCGTTGAAGGTGCACGGGATCGCCTGCGCCACCGCCGAATAGGCGCCGAAACCCTCGCCATCGGGCAGATCGAGCCATTGCACCGAGACTATTTCGCCATCGGGCTCGAGCGGCTCGGGCAGCATCTTGCGAATCTTCGCCGGATCGGTGCGATAGCTGACGATCATGTACTGGCGTTCGAAGAACTTGTACGGGCCCACCGGGTAAGTCGGGCTCTGCAGCGGCATCGAGCTGAGTTTCAGCACATCCTGCTTTTTCATGGTTTTGCCTCCCCTCAGCCCGCGGCGTCTTTGATATAATCGAACAGCACCCGGCCATGCGGCAGGGTGAGGTCGCTGACGAAATGCTTGCCGCCGACGATGCGCAGGATCGGCAGGTCGGCGACCGGCGCGTTGACATGCGGGATCAGCTGCAGCCGCGCCGGGCTGACCCAGCAGCCCTTCACCGTGATATTCTCCAGATTATAGGCGACGAGCTGGCAGATCTTGGGGCTGCCATCGACATCGGGGATGATCTTGAGGTTGCACGAGGTCTTGGTCATCGACTTGGCCTGTGCCTCGCAGCCGCCTGGCGCTTCCTGCCATTTATAGGCCATCGTCCCCATTGCCACGGTCTGGCCGGCATAGCTCAATGTACCGGTCAGCGTGTCCGATGCGATCACCAGCTTGGGCAGCGCATATTTCTTGGGAAAGCCCCAGATCTCGCGTCCGCCATCGATGGGTGGCTGGTCGTCGAGATACATCTGTGCGGTATAGTTGATCGGCTCGCCATTGAAGGTGCAGGGGATGACGATGCCGCTTTCGGTATAGTCGCCGAAGCCCGAGCTGTCGGGCATCTTGATCCATTCGTAGAGAACCAGATTCTCTTCGTTCGGCACCAAAGGCTCGGGCACCGCGGCGCGCAGCGCGACCGGATCGGTCTCGTAGGTGACGATCATGAATTCGCGGTTGATGAAGCGGTACGGACCCAGCGGATAGCTCGGCGCGGCCGCCGGCATGGAAGGCAGTTTCAGGATGTCTTCAGGCGTCATGGCAGGACAGCCCCTTTTTTTGACGTTGGGATCAGAGGAAGAAGGACTTGATATCCGTCGATGATTTCACCCCGACATCGTCGAAGTGGTTTTCCAGCCACTGGCTGGCACAGGCGCGACCCACATCTCTCAATTTCTGCATGAACGACCAGTCCGGGTTCAGCTTGCTGGTGACGCCCAGGCTTTCCATGAACACCTCGTCCTGGATCGAATGGATCAGCATCCGCCGGTGCTTGTCGTCGTTGAGCTGACCGTCGTCGATCAGGTGCGTGACGAAGGCGATCGCGCGCATTTCGCGCATCAGGCTGGAATTGAAGCTGATCTCGTTGATCCGGTTGAGGATGTCCTTGGCGGTCCTGGGCACTTCCTCGCGGTTGAGCGGGTTGATGTGCACGATCACCACATCGCTGGTCTGGCTGCCATAGATCAGCGGGAAGATCGCCGGATTGCCCATATAGCCTCCGTCCCAATAGGCCTCGCCGTCGATCTCGATGGTCTGGAACATGAACGGCAGACAGCCCGAGGCGAGCACCTGATCGGGGCCGATCTCGTGATTTTCGAACATCCGCACCTTGCCGGTCCGGACATTGGTGGCCGAGAGGAACAGCTTGATCGGGCAGCCTTCGCGCAGCACGTCGAAATCGACGCTGCTTTCGAGCACCTGGCGCAACGGATTGAAATTGAACGGGTTGAGCTCATAGGGCGACATGACCCGCGAAAGGATGTCCATGAACACGAATGCCGGGCTGAAATCGAGGCTGTGATTGCCCAGCGCCTTGTCGATCCAGCTCGGCTGGAGCGGGCCCTTCGCGCCCTCGTCGCTGATCTTCTTCCAGAATTTGGCGAGCTCCTCGCGCGCGCCTTCCGCGCCGCCGATGGTCAGGCCATAGCCCAATACCGTGGCGTTCATCGCCCCCGCGCTGGTCGCGCTCACCGCGTCGAAATGGAGCCGCCGGTCCTCAAGCAGTCTGTCGAGCACGCCCCAGGCAAAGGCCCCGTGCGCGCCTCCACCCTGCAAGGCCAGATTGACCGGCTTGCTGTTCGCCGCTGCAACATATCTGTCACTTTTCGGTTTCGCATCCGCAGCATAAGCCGCCGACGACGGACCAGGCTTGGCCATCGTACATCCCCCAGAAACAGTCGCGAAACCCGAGTTTTTCCGTTGGAACCTAGGGGTAACTCACGTTAGACGAGTCGGCAAGAGTGATTCGCTGCAACTGCGAACATCGCCCGGGCCGCGTCCTGCAACCGCATTGAAATTGAAGAGGATCTTTTATGCTCAAGGGTTTGAATGCCATCGTCACCGGCTCGACCAGCGGAATTGGCCTGGGCATCGCGAACGTGCTGGCGTCCAAGGGCGCTAACCTCGTCATCACCGGTTTCGGCGATGCCGACGCGATCGAGAAGGAGCGCGCCGGCCTGGCCGAGAAATACGGCGTCGAGGTCGTCTACAGCAATGCCGACATGTCGAAGCCCGATGAGGTCAAGGCGATGGTCGAACTGTGCGTCGAGAAGCTCGGCTCGGTCGACATCCTCGTCAACAATGCCGGCATCCAGCACACGGCTTCCGTCGAGGAATTTCCGGAAGAAAAATGGCACCAGGTGATCGCGATCAACCTGTCGGGCATCTTCTTCGCCATCCAGGCCGCGCTGCCGCACATGAAAAAGAAGGGCTTCGGCCGCATCATCAATATCGGATCGGTTCACGGCCTGATCGCCAGCAAGCACAAGGCGGCCTATGTCGCCGCCAAGCACGGCGTGGTGGGCCTTTCCAAGGTGGTCGCGCTGGAAAACGCCGGCACCGGCATCACCAGCAACACCATCTGCCCCGGCTGGGTCCACACCCCTCTGGTGCAAAAGCAGATCGAGGCGATGGCCGAGGAACAGGGCATCAGCGTCGAGGCCGCGACCGAAAAGCTGCTGATCGAAAAGCAGCCGAGCAAGCAGTTCGCCACCCCCGAACAGATGGGCGAACTCGCCGCGTTCCTCTCGAGCGAGGCCGCAGCGCAAATCACTGGCACCGCGATCCCTGTGGATGGCGGCTGGACCGCGCAATGATGCGATAATGGTGGCGGGGCCTCCGCTGCGGACATTTCGAAACATCGGAACGGCGGGGCGTAAGCTCCGCCATTTTTCGTTAGCGCGTCCAGTGGTAAACTGTGTGCGAACCTACACGGAGTAGTTGAGATGACGAGGGCATCCTATCCGCTGAAACTTCCGGCTTCGATCAAGGATGCGGCGGCACGACTGGCGAAGGAAGATGGCGTGTCGCTCAACCAATGGATTTCATTCGCGGTCGCGCAAAAGATTGGCGCTGTGGAAACGGCGGCTGAGTTTCTGAAGCAACGTGCCGGGTCGCCAAAGCCCTCTGACATGCTGCCTTTCCTGGATCGGGCAGGAATCGAGCCACCGCCTCCGGGAGACCAGATCGAACCATGATCTAAGCTTCGCAAGATAATCACCCCACCGGTGCCCGCCTTCGATAGCCCAGCGCCCCCGCCACTTGCACCCGGCCAACCGTCTCCGCGCGGCCCAAGATTCGTGATTTGTGTAACCACACTTAGCGCCGGCACGGCCGAACCGACCACCGACCAGTGTCCCCGCAGCACCCACTACATGTTATTTGAACGCTTCCGGCGTTTTGGAGCAAATATGCGAAAGCAATACCTGTGTTACCACATGCGGCTACACATGCCTGCGTCAGCGTTAACGTCGCTCAAAGTAGGAGCTAGTGCACCTCAAGCTCAAATGGATTATCATAGCCTTCCTCACCTTCATCAACGATGAAACCGGGATGGATGCTCGCTTTAAATGGTTGTCCACTATCGGCGACATCAATACCTATGACGAAGACACGCTTTCTAGAGAAGTGGATAGTGGTGGTATAGCATATACAACCTTGCATCCATCCGCGCTTATTGGCAACAACTTGCAGATTTTCAGACAATGAAAAAGATTCTCCTCCACTGATCATCATCTGATAGCTTAAACGATCTTCGCCCTCCATCTCTACCCAATTTATTATAGCAGGTGATCTCCCAACGTTACGGACTAGAATTTTAAAATAAACATACCATAAATCATTTATTTTTATGAATTTAGGTTGCTCAGAAAATCGTACATCAATGCCTGCATTTTCAAAAGCGATGAACGCGTCATAGGACTTTGAAGAGGCAGTAGCAGCTTTTCTGGTCTCTTCAAATGTCGTCCAAATCAGATAGACACCAATACCACTGAGCGAGACGCCGAAGATCGCAGCGTACCCCATTACGATCGTCCAAATGGCCATTGAACGCTGACTATAAAGGTCATACTCTTTGCGCTGACCTTCTCGGGCGATCTCTTGGGCTATGTTAACGCAATTCGCCTTGGCTTGCCGTGTTAGAGATATGCAGGTCTGACTTATCCGCTTATCGGCATCCCGGCGATACTGCTCGGCATGAACGGATGCGGTCTTATGATGACGCGATTGCTCAGAGTGCGCCAAAATTACAGCGCACAAGGCAATAAGCATCGCAACCCAAAACCAGATCCCTAGGGCGGCTTGATTCACTCCATCACGATTGCTTCGATGCATTGGATCATGGTCACCGATGTAAATCTATGTCGTCTTACTTGTTACCGATATTCGGCTGGGAGTCTATAAAGCCTACGTCAGTTATCTCCCCCTCTCACCCCACCGGTGCCCGTCTGCGATAACTCAGCGCCTCCGCAACATGCACCCGGCCCACCGTTTCCGCGCCGCTAAGGTCCGCGATCGTGCGGGCGACCCTCAGCACCCGCGTATACCCGCGCGCCGACAGGCGCATCGCTTCGGCGGCGCGGGCGAGGAGCTGGCGCGCGGGTTCGTCCGGCGTCGCGAAGCGTTCGAGGGCTTCTCCGTCGATCTCGGCATTGGTGCGGGCCTTTATGTCCTGGTAGCGCGCGGTCTGGAGGGCGCGGGCGGCGGCGACTCTGGCCGCGACGTCTTTCGAGCCTTCGGCGGGCGGGGGAAGGGTGAGGTCGGCGGCGGTGACGGCCTCGACCTCGACATGCAGGTCGATGCGGTCGAGCAGCGGGCCGGACACCTTGGCCTGATAGTCTGCCGCGCATCGGGGCGCGCGCGAGCAGCCGAGCGCAGGATCGCCCAGATGGCCGCAGCGGCACGGGTTCATCGCCGCGATCATCTGCACCCGCGCCGGAAAGGTGACATGCGCATTGGCGCGCGCGACGCTGACCTCTCCCGTTTCCAGCGGCTGGCGCAGCGAATCGAGCACGGTGCGCTGGAATTCGGGCAGTTCGTCGAGGAACAATACGCCCAGATGCGCCATCGACACCTCGCCGGGGCGGACCTTCAATCCGCCACCGACGAGCGCTGCCATCGAAGCGCTGTGGTGCGGCGCACGGAAGGGCCGTGCGCGGCTGATCCGGCCATCGACCAGGGTGCCCGCGACGCTCGCCACCATCGAGACTTCCAGCGCCTCCTGCGGGGTCAGCGGCGGCAATATGCCCGGCAGGCACGATGCCATCAGCGACTTGCCCGCGCCGGGCGGGCCGACCATCACAAGATTGTGTCAAGGTACACCTTGTGGTAGAAGAGGCGATATGGAAGCGATCATTTATGTCCGTTGGTCCAATGACGAGCAGTCAAAGGGTCATTCTCAAGAGCGTCAACTGAGCATGTGTCGAGAGCATGCCCGGTGCCGAGGGTGGTCGATTCTTGATGAGGTAATTGAAGATGGGCAGTCAGCGTTCACCGGTGGCCATCTAAAGTCCGGCAAACTCGGCAACTTGCAGAGGGACTTCGAGAGCGACCGTTATCCGGATGGCATCATCCTACTGGTCGAACGGCTCGACAGGCTGTCGCGCGAAGCCCCAGGCCAGTTCTTCCTCTGGCTAAGCGCAATGACCGCAAAAGGCGTAACGATCGCTACTGTGGATGGTGCAAGGACCTACAGTGGCACCCTCGATATGCCTGCAATCATCGAAGTCATTGTTAAGGCGTCCTTAGCCAACGAAGAATCAATGGCAAAAAGTAGCCGCGTTGCATCCGCGTGGGCAGGAAAAAGGGCTCGTTTGGCAGCTGGAGACCGACGGGCATTGACCACTCGCGTTCCGGCTTGGCTCACGGTCACGGACGATCGCACCATATCCGTCCAGCCAGAGCGCGCAGCAATCGTAAAGCGCATTTTTGAGGAGACGGTTCAAGGCATCGGCAAGCATACAATTGCACGTAGCCTTAACCAAGATCGCATCCCGACGTTCGGTCGTTCCACGGCTTGGCATGCTTCATATATTCAGAAAATCCTCAGCAGCCCGGCTGTCATCGGTGAGTTTCAACCTGGCGTAAAGCCCCGTGGCGCGCAACGCCAAACAGTCGATCTGCCCATTCAGAACTATTACCCGGCAGTAATCGACGCCGATCTTTACGCTAGGGCAAGGATAAGCATGCAATCTCGCTCGCGCAAATCCCAAGGACGCGGTCGCAGAATTGCGAATCTCTTCTCTGGATTGGGGCGATGCCATACGTGTGAAGGAAAAATGACACTTCGCAGCAAGGGCATGCGTATTCTTGCAGACGGAAGCACCTGCTATGAAGATTATCTTGTCTGCGATAATATGCAGCGCGGCATTATAAGAGAAAACGGAAAGAAATGCCCAAATAATGTTAAGTATAATTATGCAATCATTGAAAATGCAGTTCTAGACGCAATTTTGGAGGATGCGGTCGATGACACGCATTTTGCTGACGGTTCTCTAGCGCACCAACTCTCCATCGAAAAGGCGAAATTATTGCTCATATTAGAGCGGTTAGAAAAAAAGGCCAAGTCAACACTTGATTTGCTGGGTGAAGATGATGATGATGAATATACAAAGTCTGTTTATCGGGAGGTGAGGAGTGAGCAAAAAACGATTAGGCTAGAAATTGATCATTTATCTGAGAGGATCACCGAGGCAAAAGGTCGAGTATCTCCTGAAGAGCATACTGCTCGTATTATTTCACTTCGAGCGGCCATGCTTAGTAATGACGAGGATGAAAGATTTCATGCAAGATCGACCGTTAGAATTGCGATTTCTGAACTTATTAGAGAAATGCGATTTCACCGCAAAGGCCCTCGTGTTGGATTGATGCTACTAAATGGTGCTCGCAACATAACATTTACTGCGGACGTTGGCCGCATGACACTTGATATCGCCCCCGCTGAAATTAACATACCAGAGCCGGGCCTTTCTGATCGCCAGGTGCGTGGCCGGGACCGCGTCTTAAAGTCCAACCTGTCGAGGCGGCGCTCCGAATCCGGCTCAATATAGTTCATCCAAGCGGCCCGAAGCGCCGCTGGCGCATGCCCCAATCAGCGAACTTCCCTAGGCAAGCATAGACACGCCACGCCAACCGCAAGATTCAACCGCGAGTTGAAAATGGCGTTACTGACGCCTGTGCGTTATTTCGCTTCCCCGCTTTTGCGGAATGGTGTATGCCGTCTCTCGCCACAGGAGGTTTAGGGTATGGATAATGACATCGTTGCAAAGATGCGAGCTGAAGAAGCCGATCTGACGCGGAAGTTGAAAGCCGTGCGCGACTTCTTGGCGGCGTATGGTGAGACGCCGAGCGCAGAGGCTAATTCACCTGTACGCGGCAGTAGGCCTCAGTCCGTCGGACGGGAAAAGGTCGAGATCACCAGTTTCACTGAGCAAACGCGCAGGTCTGTGGTTTTGGCCATGCAAGCCATGACCACAACCAATGCACTCATGAAGACAAAGGACTTGGTGGCTTTTGTAGAAGCTATGGGCCACACGATCACCGGCCAGAATAAAGTGAATGCTCTGGGGGCGTTGCTCGCCCGCAGCATCGATATCCAAGGACACGGAAAATCGGGATGGTCGCTTGTGAACCGAGACAGGGCGCTCGAGATCGTAAGCAAATACGTCCTGCAAGAGAATGAGCCGGTAAGCAATGATGCCACCGGCTCAGACGCTGGCGGTTGGGGTGCGCCAACACCCTCACCGTCATTGGTTCACTCAAGCTGGGGCCGGACAGCCTAGAAAGAGAGAAACCCTATGTGGCAAGCCGCCTTAAGACAATGATCTAGGCCGCTGCGCCTATTGCTTACGCGATAGGCGCAGATTGGCTAGCAAAATCCAACGGACTCGTCTAGTCGGTTTGCGTGCTTCAACGCTTTCCGAAAGGGGTTCATATGTCCATCACCCCCATGCGTCGTGGGAAAACGGAGTCCCCGGCGCGGCGTATAAGGAACCATAGAGTGTATGCAATCGCATACGATCTGAATGCTGAGGCAGCCATTCGGCATGGAGCATACGACAAGATTGCGCGTGTTCTGGCCAGTCATGGCTTCAGCCGCCAGCAGGGTTCGGTTTTCTATGGCACCATTGAAACGCAGGCTTCGGACTGCTTCATGGCTGTCATGGAGGTTCACCGGAAGTACCCTTGGTTCTGGGAAGTTGTCCGCGATATGCGCATGCTGCGCATTGACGAGAATGACGATTTGCTCAGGGTAGTGCCTAGGGAACTTCGCTTCGATAAAGGCGAGGCAGCTTGATGGATGCGCCCGAGCGTTAAACGCTTTCGCGGAACAGCGCACGGGCGCATTCAAAGGTTAATCGATCAGGGGAAACACGGTCAGCTCGGCAAATCCGCTACCTGACAGTCAGCAGCCTCACGTCGCCGATGAAGCTTTCTAGTGTCTGGAGGTGAGGCCGTACATCTCTGGGATATGTGCCAATGATATCCGTCGGCACAACGAGCTGTACGCCCGCGTTGGTCATTTCACGAAATTGTGGCTCTGACACCCCTTCCTGTAGCGTCAGCAAATGCTTCGCGGGAATGCGGTCGGCTTCGTTCAAAATTTGGCGCCAGCGATCCTTGCAAGTTGTCTTGACGGCTAACATTCTGAGCCGATCGGCAGGGAAATTGGCATCGCGATACGCGTCCGCAGACGGAAAAAGAAAGTCAGGCCGCTTCCCTCGTTCTGATTCGGGTTGGTGAGCAAAGTGGGTGCCCTCTACCAGCCGCTCCTCTAGGAAGATCGCGCGGGCATGTAGCTCTAGCGATCGTCCGGACCTGGCCTTCCGCCGCTGGAGGATAGTCTGGGCGCGTGCGATGAATTCATCCACAGTGGCGAAACCGGCTTGAATGAATGGTAGCTCGATCGCTCGCTCTACACTGCGAAAAATTTCGAACTCGCACTCTCGGCGTCGTATCAACCGTTTATCAGGATCAAGGGCCGCATCTGCGCGCAGTTCGACCGCCTTGTTGATTATGTCAGCACCGGAAGGGAATTTTGCGCGCCATTGAGCGGGAATTTCGTTATCGTCCAGCCAGCAGTTCGCTCGCACAGGCGGCATCTGTAACAGGTGTAGCAAGCCAGGTTGGGCTGGAGGCCACAAAAGCCATTTGCCGGGTTCAACTGGGCCAACGCGATCCTCGACCAAATCCTCTTCTGTTTCGTGTCGGCAAACCCAGACATGGCAGTCGGGCATTCTAGGTGGATTGATCTGATTGAAGGCAAAAACCGTTAGTGCGCCCGTGCTCTCTGGATCGAGGAGGGCCGATGCTTGGCCGCCTAAGTTGGTCAGTCGCGTTTCATTGCGGCCGCCCTGCGGCTTGTCGTGCAATTTGTTGTTATACCAGACAGCCCGAACCCGTTTAAGGTCTGAGTGGGAGTCGACATAGAGGTCGAACCACACATCCGGGTTCTTCACAGCTGGCTGGTTCAAGGCAGGGTAGAGATCGAAAAGGACCTCCCGTGGCACGTAAGGTCCAGCTTGATTACTGCCGTTTGCAAGTGTGTCATTGGCTGAGAGACGCTTTACATACCACACGAACCCGGGCCCGCCGTATTCGTCTAACCATTCGACGAGATCACCTACCGGCACGATCTGTCCCCCTCGATTTCTCCCTTGCGCAGATTGGACTGAAGCCAGTCAGCAGCAAGTTGTGTAACGCTTTCAACACCAAGACGGCCACGGCCCTTCATCGAGCATTCCCAGATTTTCAACACTCGCCAGCCAGAAAGGTCAAGCGCGGTCTCAACTTCCGCGTCGCGCTCTCGATTGCGGCCGATCTTTTGCCGCCAGAAGTCCTGCCGCGTGCTCGGCCATCGGAAAAGCGGGCAATCATGGCCGTGCCAAAAACAGCCGTGAACGAAGATGACGGCACTCCAGCGGGGCAGCACAATATCTGGTCGTCCTGGCAATCCGGGACGGTGTAGCCGAAACCGAAAACCGGCCGCGTGCAGTCCTCGCCTCACAGCCAGCTCCGGCTTGGTGTTCTTGCCCCTGATGCCAGCCATCATGCGGCTCCGCGTAGCGGCATCGACCAAATCACCCGGCAAGAGCCAGCTTTCGTTGGAGCCGTTCCGGTTCAATATTGGCGTTATCAACCAGCCACGGCAGCATATGCTCAGCGACTGCTTTAACGACTGGAACAACGACGGCGTTACCAAATTGGCGATAAGCTTGGGTGTCAGACACAGGGATAATGAAATTGCGCTCTCCCGGTCCATCAAAACCCATCAACCGTGAGCATTCGCGTGGGGTCAGGCGACGGGGGTTCTTCCCCTTCTGCTCAACCAAAATTTCTGAGCCGTCCTTGTAATAGCGCGCAGACAGCGTGCGTGCCACGTCCGTGGGTCCGACCAGTCCAAAGCCGAAGCCATTTCCAGCTGCCCTGTGTTTCTCCGCATATCCTTGGAGGTAACTCCAAAGGTGATCGGTAAGGGTGTACTTGTCCGAGACAGCCCCAATGTTCCCACGTGTGTAGGGAGGGTCTAGGTCCTCCGTGCCGTCTTGAGGATGCAGTATTGATCCAAGCTTGGGTCCGTTAATCAGATCGGGCAGCACGAGATCGGCAAAGGTGAAGTCGTTGGGATCGCGAAAGCCAACAATGAAGATGCGCTCACGCTGTTGAGGAACGAATGCCTTGGAGTTGATGACCTTCCAGTGGACCTGATAGCCTAGCTCACCCGCTAGCGTGCGATGGATCACCTCAAAAGTCCGACCTCGGTCATGGTTGACCAGATTTTTGACGTTCTCCAGCAAAAACGCCTTTGGTCGGTGGTGTTTGATGATATTGGCAACGTTAAAGAACAGGGTGCCCTGTGTCTCGTCGGCAAACCCATGCGGCCGATTGAGCGCGTTCTTCTTCGACACGCCAGCAATCGAGAATGGCTGGCACGGAAAACCGGCCAATAGCAAATCGTGCTCTGGTATGTTCTCGACAGCTACCTGCGTGATGTCACCGGTGACCTCATGCTCGCAATCGTAGTTGGCAAGGTAGGTCTGCAGAGAATAGCGATCCCACTCACTAGTGAAAACGCATTCTCCCCACTCGTCGAAACCCCTGCGAAGTCCGCCGATCCCCGCGAATAGGTCGATAAAACGAAACGCCTTTCCGTGCGGTTTTGCCGCTCGGCTTTCCCGAATCATGCCGTTTAGCAGTTTGACGGCCGCACTACGGGGCGGCACGTCACCGCGTTCCCAACGATAGACCGTGCGACGAGAAAAACCCGAAGTCTCGGCGAATGCCTCCACGCTTATCCCGGCGCTGCTACGAAGGCGAGAAAACTCAGACACTTTTGGACGCAAGAGACACCTCTGGGAAATTTTGTGCCACCATGTCGTAAGTGTTCCCTTTTTGCAAGAACAAAAAGCGAAAATAGTCGACTTTGGTCACCGGGGGTGAACGGCGTCGCCGACATTAAATCTCTAGCTCGGCGCTCCGGGCTGTAATAGGGCTTGCCATGGCGAATGTAGCTCTGTTGCGGCCATGCGGCTCATCCAGTGCTGCAATTTTCGAGCCGTCGCGGTAATCAATGGCACAAGCCAAGCTTTCGGAGTCGTCCGTGTAGATGGCTGCATACCGTTTAGCGCGGGACACTGCCACGTAAGCAAGGCTGGCATCGACATTGTGACGGAAGCTTTCCAAATGTGCCATCACCCGCTCACAAGTGACGCCTTGTGCTGAATGGACGGTTTGAACCCAAGCAGGACGAATGTGGCGGTCGCGGACTGTGGCCATGTCAAGTTGCTGACGCTTCCCACCCTTCAGGCGAACGGTGACAATGGCGTTATCGAAATCGATGGCGAGAACCTCAGCTGTGCGGCCATTGAGGCGCTTTGCAGCATAATCGTTACGAGTGAACTGAATGCGATCACCAGTGCGAAGCTCTTGGGCTATCTCTGTATATATGTCGGCTTCGACACTACCGCTGGCGGCGGGAGACCAGAGCATTGGCTTACCACCGGGATCAAGGAGCTTCAACGTGCCAGTTTCCGCGTTGACCTGTTCGACGCGGTAGCCAGTGTTGCGACGTGGAGTGCCATCCTCGCCGCCCTTGCGAAAAATGATAATGTTGCCCGGACGATAATTGGCGGCATGGGCACGCGCAGCCTCAGTAAAACCAAGTGATTCCAACATGGGGACTATAATTGCACGCTTGCCCAGCGTTCCGTCGCTAACCAGTTCGGTGCGGATAGCGTCTGTGAGTGCTTGACGCCCTTCACGGGTCGGATCGAGGATGAGAGTCCGCGCGCGTTCTTGCGGCGCTAAGCGGGCAAAGTCGCGAGCGAGCCTTAATCGACGCTCGTGATGGTCAGCGCATGAAATGACCTCGCCCCCACCTTCGTTGAGTGCCGCGAACGCGGTCGTGGCATCACCCGCGAGCAGCGATTCAACAGCGCATTTGGTTTTGGCATTGGATTGACGGACGATCTCGGCAAGCTTGGCGGTCTGCATGCCCGCCTCTTGAAGCTGAGCGAATGCCCGACCGGCCGCAACGCTGCCAAGTTGCTGCACGTCACCGACTAGAACGATGCGCGCGCCCTGCGATTGTGCGTGCGCAAGAAGTTCTTCAGTGTCACGAGCACCCGTCATGCTGGCTTCATCGACGATCCAGACCTCGGGTTTTCGTTCACCGCCTACCATACCAGGTGCAGCCGTGAGCATGAGTTTGACGGTCAATGGTTGAGCGCCGATTGCTTGTGCCAATTCATCAGCAGCCGTTGCTGTCGGCGCTAGCGCACGCACGATAAACCCTTGCGATTTTGCCGCCTCGGAATAGACGCGCAAAACAGTTGTCGTTTTTGCAGTGCCGGCGCTGCCTTGTACACCGACAACTCTATTGCGAGAAGTTAGCAACGCCTTGGTGGCACAACGCTGCCCTTCGGTCCACTTGTGACCGTTCTTCGCAGACACAGTCTCCGCCTTAGCTACCGTGTAGCGCGCGACATAATCATCACATATCGGATGAAGGGCGCCTCGACCAGCACGCTCCAGGTTTAGCATCCGTTCTTCGGTCGCAATGGCTTCGGGGGTGGTGAAGCCTACGACGCCCCGCGCCATCCGTGGAGCATCCCGGATAACAAGCTCGTGACGCCGTTTAGCGCGAGATATTGCAGCCACGATGTCGCTAGGGAAGACCTTGCCGCAGGCATAGTTGCCCGCTTCACGCTCAAGGACGGCAGAGGCGAACACGGCGTCATGCTCGCTGATATGGGCCTTGGCGTATGCAACGGCCTGGTCGGCGAGGCGCATCCTATTTCTGGCGCTAGGGGCAGTCTCAGCCCTTGCTTCGGCCTCGTTCAGAAGAGTGCGGCGGACATCTTCGGTAAAGCCTAGCTGATCGGCGCGCATGCGCCACGCGGTTCTAAGCAGTTGGTGATCCACGGCCTCCTTCGGATTGCGGGTGTCGAGTGCGATCACGGCCTTTTCGGCCGCCGTAGCATCGGCCCTGGTCAGGCCTCGCGCGGCAAGCGCCGCCTCGATCTGGTTGGAGCGGTTCGCGAAGGCTTCGATGACCTCGGGAGCAATGCCATCAAGTTCGAAGAGACCATTATTTCCAGTTAGATGGACCGTGTAGCCCAGTCGCTGCACCTCAGCCGCCAGATGTTGATGATATATGGCACCAACAGCCATCTGGAGCGCATAGAGCGGCTGCGTTTCGAGGCTGCGCCATGTTTTGTTTTCGTCGCACGTGGCGTTGAGGATGACGCAATGAGTGTGAACCTGTGGGTCCGGCAATTTCTCTGTTTCGCGGGCGGTAAAGTGCGGGAAAGTAGCAACGGCGAAAGTTCCGGTCGCTACCCGTTCGCCTATATTGCTTCTGTCGCTTTGGCGGATTCGGGTAACGGCCGCGTGCCTTTCGGCGTAGTCGAGCGCTGCGCGCACTGCACGGTCATGGGCATCAAGCAACCGACGGTCGCCAACGACTAAGGCCGCGACTGACACAGATTTAGGTGCTGAGCAGGTCAGATCCCAACCCGGTCTATGTTGGCGCTGGCCGTCGCGACTGCTGCCGAGTACAGCGTTGTTTGGAAGCTTTCCCTCGAGCATCGCGGCGAACATCTCTGGCGTGACCTCGCCACGAAGCCCTAGCTTGGCTGCACCACGGCCATACCAAGCTGAGGGCGCCTTGCTATCGCCCACATAATAATCATCTGCCTCGTAATAGCCGATTGCGTCGCGGGAGCTCGTAAGATTTATGAGGGTGGCAACCATTACCGGGCACCTATGGTGAGCCAGTCATCCCGATCCTCAATGCGGGCAGGATTTGGAATTACATCCCCGAAAGTTCTGGTGACCTCAGAGGCCGCAGGGGATGTGGGCACCCATGCGGGTGCGATCGGCAATATGGTTGGGCCTGGCGCGATGGTAACCTTGGCGAGCGGAAAGCCAGAAAGGCGGAGAAATGCCTCACCTGTCCTGAGCTCCATGACTTCGCTATCGAGAATAAGGGCCTTTCGTTCGCGTTGCATGGCAAACGACCCACGATCGCCTTTGGCGTTGTCATCCAGCGACTCGGTTGTGCGCTGATTCTCAACCTCAACTTGACCACACAACTCTACCGCCCACGTCGCGGTTGGGTGGTCGCCCACGGACATGATCAACTGGGTCGCGGTCTGACCGGTTATGACATGTACACCCTCTGGGCCGTATTTGTCCCGAAGCTGCGCAACCGATTGGAAGGCTATGGTGATTGCGGCTCCAAATTTCCTGCCCTCGGGGAAAAGCGTCATCAGTGACGTAATCGGGGGCAGTGAAGGCAACTCATCCAAAATCAGCCATGCCCGGCAGGGGGCGTCGATGTCGCGCTGCAATATGGCGGATGCGGCAGCGTCGAGCCACGCCGTTACAACAGGCAGGCCAGCGTCGCGGTAGCGACGTGGAGCTGCAAGGAAAATAAATGGTTTTGGTCCGATGTGTTGATCGAGCGAAGCGTAGAAGGCATCAAAGCTGAAGGCTGGGGAGTCGCTTGGATGCTGCGCCAGCATCGCAACGATGCGAGCAGGCTGGCTCAGCATAAAGGCAACGCTAGAGGCTGCGCGTTCAGCTCCCGGCTCAAACGCACGTGCAGCCTCGGTTTTCGCGACGAGTTCCCTTAACGTGTCAACATTGGCAGCGGTCAGGGTGTTGGCAAGCTCGTCTAAATCAGTGCGGCCTTCGCGCACGAATCTGTAAATGATGCGGGCGATAACCGCGCGCGCCTGTTCATACCAGATGTCGTTGTCGCTGCGACCCTTGGGAACAGGGAGCAGGATGGCAGCCAGCCGATAGGCGTCTGCGGGATCGGCGATGTCCGCCAAAGGATTCCACCGCGCTGTCCTTGCATCCCAGACGTTGAGAATAATGTCGCCCCTCTCGGGGCGGTAGAAGCTGCGGATATATGAGCCATCGGGGTCATATATGAGCGCATGCTCGGCTCGTTCGGCGACCTGACTGATTAAATTGCGTAAAGCGGTGGTTTTGCCCGAACCCGATTTGCCGACCGCCAACAAATGCCGCGTTTCGCTCTCCAAAGGGATAGGCACTCCGCCTAACTCGATTGGTGGTGTATCGTTCTTCCTTGCCCATAGGAGCTGTTTGGCCAGTTCATTGGATTCAACGACGCAGTTGCCGCGCTTCACTTGATCGCGCGCCGCCTCTCGTGAAGCTTTGACCCACTGGCGAGCAATCAAGGCAGGAATTCCGGGCCCAAACAGAGCCATGAGCGGTAGGACGAAAAATGCGAGCCGGTAGAGAACTCTGATGGCCGCGGCCTGCTCCGGCGATTGTTGTACATCGACATGGTGCGGAGGGGTTTGCTGCCATTGCAGCATCATCGTAGGGTTCAAATACAATCTGGCCTGTTGGCGTAGCCAAGATTGCGTCAGCAGCCAGTCCTCGCCTCCGATGGTCGCCCAAGTTAGCGCAGTGCCGAGGGCAATGCCGCAGAATACCCCTAATACACCAATGCGAAGCAGAGTTAGGGTTGTGTTCGAGCGGTGTGCTTCAATAGCGCGACCTTGGCTCGCCTCAAGTGCTCGGCTCATGGCCGAACCACCTTGGCGACATTGGGAGCAAGCTGTTCGACGAACGTTAGCTGCTGATCCCGTGGCAGTGATTTGAGTGCGTATAGGCGCGAAGTTGCATATGCCGCAAATGCGTTCACAGCCGCGAGCTCGCTAGCTTCTTGGCACTCGTCGATCTTAACTGCGAGATGAGCTAGCGTATCCAAGATGCGATCTATTTGCGGGTCAATGGTTGGAACGATCTCCTGCCCCGCTGCTAGGGACGTCGCCAATAGATCGCGAAGAAACTCGGCTCGGCTCATATTGGCGCTATTGGCCCGCTGATCGATGGATTTGACGAGGGAGTGATCAAGTCGGACTTGAATGGGGACAGTAGTGGGCATGGTGTGGCTCGATATTTCAATAAATATGTCGTGTTTTCAGCTACTTACTCAAGGCGCATACAAATCGATACGCCTAAGCCACTGAAAACGCTTATTCTTTGGGGCTCGATTCGAGCGTGGGGTGTGCTCCTCATTCTAAGAATACACAGCGCCGCGCAGGACCAGCAGACGGTCATTCGGGAAGCAGCCTTGCGTCGAAGAACGTCGGTTCGCTCACTTCCTGGCGATGACGGTAATCGTTGTTGTTCCAAGGCTGCTGCGACATAAAATGAGTGTTCGTTGCGCCAGAGTTCGAGCGGTCATCCGTCGTCATATCATGACAGGACACTCGGCCGAGGAGGCCCATGACGGTCACGGCACGTCTGTACAGGCTGGCTCGATCTATAAAATACTCGGCCGGGTAACGATGGTGCGGCGGCTCAACGGTTAACCAGTAGCCCCACGTGCCATCCCGTAAAATGATCGTGCGATTCATAGACATTAGGACTGCTCCAGATTTGAGCCGAGCTTGATCGCTGCGACTCGCAGGTGTAGCAGTATGTCATATTACCATGTTATGCCCCCCGGCCGCGGCGATCTCGAGCGCGCGCTTGGCGGTCTCCTGCCCCTTGACCTGTTTGAGGTCGGGGCCGGGGACAGGCTCTTCGGCGATGCCGGGCTTGGGCGGGCTGAGGCGGCCGTTGCCCTTCAAATGGTTGAGCAGGGTGAGCAGGTCGGGCGCGGCAATCACGTCGATGCCGCCCGCCCAGGCGGCCTCCGCGCCCTGCGCCGCCGGGCAGATCAGACCCTTTCCGCAAGCCGAGGCGTGCAATGCCGCGAGCAGCACGCCCGGCGAAGCGGCAATGCGGCCGTCGAGCGCGAGTTCGCCCACCGCGACATATTCGCCGACCAACTCGGCATCGATGATCCCCATCGCTGCGAGCAGCGCGAGCGAGATCGGCAGGTCGTAATGCGACCCTTCCTTGGGCAGGTCCGCTGGCGAGAGGTTCACGGTGATGCGCTTCGGGGGAAGCGAGAGGCCGAGCGAGGCGATCGCGGCGCGCACCCGCTCGCGGCTTTCGCCCACCGCCTTGTCGGGCAGGCCGACCACCGCGATGCCCTTGTTCATGCCGGGCGAAATCTGCACCTGTGCCTCGACGCTGCGCGCCTCGAGCCCCAGATAGGCGACGGTCTGGACGATGGCGACCATGCGCTGCCCCCTGTTTGTTCCAGAGGCGAGACTGGCGCGACGCTATCTTCGAGTCGAGCGGAATCGGCGGAATTGCTTCATTCCGGATGCAATTCCACCTTTTCGGGCAACGGAAACAGGGTGAGAAAACGGACGATCAGCTGGGGGTCGCCCGTGACGGTCAGCTGTCCACCGCTTTGCAACTCGGCAAGCGGAACCCCGCCATAGACTGCGCCCGCCAGCGCATGCGGCGTGCCGGTAAAGACGAGGTCGCAGCCCTCAGCCTCGCCGCGTGCGATCGCGATGCCGGTGCGGTCAAGCTCGCCGACATAGGTCATGTCGCCAAACACGAAGCCGGCGCGAATGGCCAGGTCTCCGACCCGCGCGCGGTCGATCATCGTGCGGAAGGAGAGCATCACCGAAACCCCGCTGATCGGCAGGGTCGGATCGTGCCAAGGCGATCGTGCCGCCCAGCGGCCGAGCATCTGCACCAAAGGTTCGGCCTCATAGCCCCAGGGGGTCAGCTCATAAACTTGGGCGGAGGCGGGCGGCGGCAGGCGGCGGCGGACGAGCAGATGCTTTTCCTCCAGCCCCTCGAGCCTTTGGGTCAGCACATTGGCGCTGATGCCGGGAAGGTCGGCGCGCAGCTCGCTGAACCGGCGCGGCCCGAGCATCAGCTCGCGCATCACCAGCAGCGCCCAGCGCTCGCCGATCAGTTCCAGCGCATGCGCGGTGCCGCACGCATCGTCATACAGCCGCTTTGGCAATGTTACTCCCTTTGAGGTTATAAATAATAACTAAGCAGTTGCTTTTTGTAACACACGCTCACACGCTCGGCAACGACAGCTCCCGAGTCGCAGAAACAGGCGGCCGGGCCAAGCGAGGATGTGCCGCATGCGGAAGATAGCCCCCAAGATCGCACCGTGCCTGTGGTTTGACGGCGCGGCGGAAGAGGCCGCGCGCTTCTATGCCGGCCTGCTCCCCGACAGCCGGATCGACCGGGTGGTGCGCGCGCCATCGGACAATCCCTCGACCGCTGAAGGCGCGGTGATCCTGGTCGAATTCACGCTGGCCGGCCAGGCCTGGGTCGCGCTCAACGGCGGGCCGGGCAAGCCGCATGGCGATGCGATCTCGTTCCAGATCTATACCGAGGATCAGGCCGAGACCGATAGAATCTGGGACGCGATCGTCGGCCATGGCGGCGCGGAAATCGCCTGCAGCTGGTGCCACGATCGCTGGGGCGTACGCTGGCAGATCGTGCCGCGGCGGATGATGGAACTGCTCTCTGATCCCGATCCCGCGCGCGCCAAGGCGGCCTTCGATGCCATGTCGGCGATGGTGAAGATCGACATCGCCGCGATCGAGGCCGCCGCCGACGCTGCCTGAAAACTGCTTTCCCTTCTGCGACAAGGAGCAACACCCATGACCTATATCGATGGTTTCGTCATTCCCTGCCCCGAGGCCAACCGCGACAGGTTCATCGAGCATGCGCGCCAGGGCGACGCGGTGTTCATGGAGCTGGGCGCGCTGCGCATCGTCGAATGCTGGGGCGATGACGTGCCCGACGGCCACACCACCGATTTTCGCCGTGCGGTGAAGGCGGAAGATGGCGAGGCGGTGCTGTTCAGCTGGATCGAATGGCCCGACAAGGCGACGCGCGATGCCGCGATGGCGAAGATGCAGGAGATGATGACCGATCCGTCCAAGCTCGATCCGCGCATGGACCCGGAAAGGAACCCGATGCCCTTCGACGGCAAGCGGCTGATCTTCGGCGGCTTTGTCCCGGTCGTCGAACTGACCGCCTGAACGGGAGCGCCGATCATGAGCAACCGACAGGGCGAATTCGTCTGGTACGAGCTGATGACCCGCGATGCCGATGGGGCCCAGGCGTTCTACGCCGCGCTGCTCGGCTGGACCTATGGCGATTCGCAGCAGCCCGATCTCGACTATCGCACCATCCGCGCTGGGAACGAGGAGATCGGCGGCATCCTGACGCTGACCCCGGACATGCTTGCGGGCGGCGCGCAGCCTTGCTGGCTGGGCTATGTCGCGGTCGACGATATCGATGCGGCGCTCGCCAGCCTGCGTTCGCTTGGCGGTACCGTGCATATGGGGCCGCGCGACCTGCCCGGTACCGGGCGCCTTGCCATGGTCGCCGATCCGCAGGGTATTCCCTTCTACCTGATGCAGGACCAGTCGGGTCAAACGTCGCGCGCCTATGTCTGCAATGGCGGCAAGCCCGGCCATTGCGCGTGGAACGAGCTCAGCACCACCGATCAGGCGGGAGCGATGAAATTCTATTCCACGCTGTTCGGCTGGGTGAAGGATGGCGAGATGGATATGGGGCCGATGGGGGCCTACGAATTCCTGCGCCATGGTGAGTTGATCGGCGCGATGATGACCAAGCCCGACGACATGCCCTGGGCGGGCTGGGCGCATTATTTCTATGTCGAGGACATCGATGCCGCCGCGCGCACCATCCCGCTGCGCCAGGGCGAAATCCTGTTCGGCCCGTCCGAGATTCCGGGCGGCGACTATATCATCACCGGGCGCGATCCGCAGGGCGCGACCTTCTCGCTCGTCGGGCCCCGGAAGGCCGCCGTATGACGCTGCAGCTCTTCGCACATCCCTTCTCGTCCTATTGCCAGAAGGTGCTGATTGCGCTGTACGAGAACGCTATCCCGTTCGAGTTCCGCATGCTCGGCCCCGATCAGCCGGAGAACCAGGCCGAATTGCACCGCCTATGGCCGATCGGCAAGTTCCCCGTGCTGCGCGATGGCGATCGGACGGTGATCGAGGCGAGCACGATCATCGAGCATCTGCAGATCGCGCATCCCGGCCCCGCGCCGATGATCCCGGCCGATCCGGTGGCAGCGCTCGAGGTGCGGATGCTCGACCGGATCATCGACAATTACGTGATGAGCCCGCAGCAGAAGACGGTGTTCGATGCGCTCAGGCCCGAAGACCAGCGCGATCCTGCCGGGCTCGCCGATGCCAGGGCGATGCTCGATACCATTTATGGCTGGCTGGACGCGCATATGCAGGGCCGCGTCTGGGCGGCGGGAGACGCCTTCACGCTGGCTGATTGTGGTGCGGCCCCGGCGCTGTTCTACGCCGACTGGTCGCACCCCATTCCCGAGCATTTCACCGCCCTCAAAGGTTATCGCGCCCGGCTGATCGCGCGACCATCCTTTGCCCGCTGCATCGAGGAAGCGCGGCCCTATCGCGGTTTCTTCCCGCTCGGCGCACCCAACCGCGATTGAATGGCAGGAGAAAAGACCATGACCGAAGCCACAGACGAACCCGGTTACCCCCTTCGTGTTACCCGGCACATTGCCGCGCCGCCCGAACGGGTCTGGCAGGTGATGACCGGACAGCTGGAAGATTACTGGTGCCCGCGCCCATGGCGGACCGAGATCGTCGAGATCGACTGGCGGTCGGGCGGGCGGATGGCGACGATCATGCGCGGTCCCGATGGCGAGAGCCATGAAGGCGATGGCGTGCTGCTCGAGGTGACGCAGGGCCAGCGCATCGTCTTCACCGATGCGTTCCGCAAGGGCTGGATTCCGCAAACCGCGTTCATGGTCGGCTGCCTGGAGATCGCGCCCGAGGGCGAGGGCACGCGGTACACCGCCACCACCTGGCACTGGACGAAAGAGGCGTGCGAGCAGCACAGGACCATGGGGTTCGAAACAGGCTGGGCGACCATGGCGGACCAGCTGGCCGAGCTGGCCGAGGCGCGCTAACCAATTTGAGGCGGCTCAAGCAATTGTAGAATATGCATTTTCTTGAGAGCAGGGCGAGCAGGTAAGCCTGGCTTAACGGTCTGCCCTGACCATGTTTCGCAACCCTTCGGCAAACCGGCAGGCGCATCGGTGGAGCATCATCCACCCCCGTCCGATGCCCGCTCATGCCGCTGCCGCGTTTTCTGCCCGCCATTGTCCTGTTCGGTCTCTTGCTGTGCCCCGATCGCATCGAGGCGCGCGAGGTGAGCCTGGGCGGCGCGGCGCTGGCGCTCGACACTACCGCGATCGCCTGGCACGAGGAGCTCAGCTGGACCGAGATTGCGGCCCCGGCGATCGAGGCGCAGGCGAAGCCCGCGCTCGCCACTTTCGGCCCGTTCCGCGTGACCGATCCGCGCAGCGCGGATATGATCGGCGTGGTCGATTCGCGCACGCCGGACCAGTTCGTCGCCATGCTGAAAGCCTTTCCGGGCATCGCGACGTTGCGGATGATCGAATGCCCGGGATCCGACGATGACGAGGCCAATCTGCGCCTTGCGCGGATGGTGCGGCATGCCGGGATCGAAACACTGGTCCCAGCCGGTGGTTCGGTGCGTTCGGGCGCGGTCGAGCTGTTCCTGGCGGGCGTGCGCCGCCGCGCCGATTCGCGCGCAGAGTTCGCGGTTCACAGCTGGCGCGACGATCTGGGACGCGAAGCCGACGATCTGCCCGAGAGCGACCCGGTGCATCGCGAGTATATTGATTTTTACCGTGAAATGGGGATGAGCGACGATAGCGCTCGGCGATTTTACGCACTGACCAATAGCGTATCGTTCGATGATGCGGTTTATCTTGCGCCGTTACAGATGGCGGCCATGGGTTTGCTCGATCTGTTGTAAAGACTTCAAATCCCCCAAAAACTGCGGTGAATTTCCAGATAATTGCGCTGAACGCATGTTGCATTTGCTAAGCAGCTGTGGAATATGGCGATCGCTAGCAGCATGTCTGAAGGGACAATCCTATGAAACTTGCAAAGACCGCACTGGCTGCGCTTGCTCTGACCGCAATGGTCGGCGCTCCGGTTCTGGCACAGGCTGCGACCTCCGCAGCTCGCGCCAGCGCTTCGGGCGAAGAGAGCGACGCAGAAGGCAGCACCGGCATCATCATTGGTGTCGTGGCAGCCGCCGCCGTGATCGGTGGCATCATCGTCATCGCTGATGACGATGAGCCCAACAGCCCCTGATAGCTGCAAGGCAATCAGGTACTGATTCGGGAAAGGGCGGCCAGCGATGGTCGCCCTTTTTCGTTGCGCGGTCATCGCGAGGCGATGCCCTTGACTGAGTCTTGCGCACCGCCATCTTGTCGGGCGACGCCCCTGTCGTCGCGATCCGGCCTGTCGAATCGCGATCGAACCGCGAAAGGCCCGATCCATGACCAACTTCCCCGAAGATTACACCCCGCCCGCCATCTGGACCTGGAACAAGGACAATGGCGGCGCCTTTGCCAATATCAACCGCCCCATCGCCGGCGCGACGCACGACAAGGAGCTTCCGGTCGGCAAGCACCCGCTGCAACTCTATTCGATGGCGACGCCCAATGGCGTGAAGGTGACGGTCATGCTCGAGGAGCTGCTCGCGGCAGGGCATGCCGGCGCGGAATATGATGCCTGGCTGATCGATATCCGCCAGGGCGGCCAGTTCGGCAGCGATTTCGTGGCCATAAACCCCAATAGCAAGATTCCCGCGCTGATGGACCGCAGCGGTGCAGAGCCCGTGCGGCTGTTCGAATCGGGTTCGATCCTGCTGTATCTGGCCGAAAAGTTCGGTGCCTTCCTGCCCACCGATCCGATGAAGCGCACCGAGGCGCTCAACTGGCTGTTCTGGCAGATGGGCAGCGCGCCCTATCTGGGCGGAGGTTTCGGCCATTTCTATGCCTATGCCCCGCTCAAGATCGAATATTGCATCGACCGCTTCACGATGGAGACCAAGCGTCAGCTCGATGTGCTCAACCGGCATCTGGCGGACAACGAATATATGGCGGGCAGCGACTATTCGATCGCCGATATCGCGATCTGGCCGTGGTATGGCGGCGTGGCGACCGGCCAGGTCTATAACGCGGCCGAATTCCTCCAGGCGCACGAATATACGCATCTGCTGCGCTGGGCCGAGCAGATCGGCGAGCGCCCGGCGGTCAAGCGTGGGCGGATCGTCAACCGCGCGTTCGGCGATGACCTGAGCCAGCAACTGCACGAGCGCCACGATGCCAGCGACTTCGAACTGCGCACGCAGGACCAGCTCGCCGCCGCGTCGGCCGAATAATCCGGGTTACAAAAGGTCCGCCGCGAGCAGAACTGCACCCGCCAGCCCCGATATCGGGGCGAGCGCGGGGCGGCGGATCACCTTTTCGGCGCATAGCGCAAAATAGCCGCCATCGCGTGCGGCCGCCTGGGCGACGATCCGGTCGAACAGGCCCGGCGTACCCATTACCCCGCCGCCCAGCACGATCGCATCGGGCGCCAGAGCGGCGCGCAGGCTGTTGCACATTTCGGCGAGATAGCCTGCGATGGCCCCGTGCGCTGCATGATCGGGTGCAAGGTGCGAAAGCGACTGGCCCCATCGCGCGATGATCGCCGGGCCGCTCGCCAGCCCTTCCAGGCAATCGCCATGGAAGGGGCAATGGCCGGGAAATTCGTGGTCGTCCGCCGCGCGGCGCGGGCGCATATGGCCGAGCTCGGGATGGCCCTGGCCGCCGATGATCCGGCCATCGGCGATCACCCCGCCACCGATGCCGGTGCCGATGGTGACATAGACGCTGACCTTGGCATCGCGCGCCGCGCCCAGCCGCGCCTCGGCCAGCGCGGCGGCGTTGACATCGGTATCGAAACCGATCGGAACGCTAAGCGCGCGCGCGATCGTTCCTGCAAAATCGCAATCGCTCCAGCCGGGCTTGGGGGTTGCGAGAATATGCCCCCATTTCGCCGCGTCGCGGTTCCGTTCGAGCGGGCCGAACGAGCCGATGCCGATCGCGGCCAGGCCGGGGTGCCTGCGGAAAAAGGCGATCGTCTCGGCCAGCGTCGTTTCGGGATCGCGCGTCGGGATCTGCACCTGCTCGATGATCGCGTCGGGACCGGTGCCGATGCCCAGCACGAACTTGGTGCCGCCCGCCTCGATCGCGCCGAGCAGCGGAGCCTCAGCCGGCATTGCAGACCGCATGCAGCCGGTCCATCGCGAAGACCTCGACGATTTCCGAGCGATCGGCGTCGAGCGCGAGGCGCACCATCGGCGCGGGCGTGCCACCGAACGTCTCGGCAGCGACCAAGGCAGTGTCCGAAGGCTTGCGCCCCTTGAGGCCCCAATGGTCGATGAAGCTGCATACCAGCAGATCGGACGTGGCGAACCAGCTATAGGTCTGCATCGGCTCCTCGTCCGGATTGGCGATCACCAGCCCGGTGCCGTTGAGCGGCCGCCAGGGGCCGGTCAGCGTTTCGGCGACCATGCCGTAGAAGCCGGTCGGCCCGGTCGGACCATCGGGGTTGAACACCGAGCGTTGCGTGGACCAGAAGGCATAATAGAGCCCCTGATGCGCGATGATCTGCGCGCGCTCAAGCTCGTTGTTGAGCGTATCGGCATGGATGATCGGCGGCAGCAGCTGCCATGCGCCGTTCTCGTCCGCCTTCGCCAGACCCACCGCGCCGTTGAACGCATGATCGGAGGCGGCGAGCGTGCCGGTAAACACCAGATAGCGCGCGTCATCCTTGGGATCGACGAAGAAGGCCGGATCGCGGAACGCCTTGACCGTGCCGGGAGCGCCCTCGTGCTTGTCTGCGGCAAGATAGACCCCGCCATCGGCGACCACGCTTTCGCGGACTGCCGACCAGCCGGTGATGCGGCCATCGGGCTGCAAAGTTCCGGTGGTCTCGGCAAGCCTTTGCTGGAAACCGCCGGGGCGATCCGCATAGCCGGCAGCCGTGAAATAGAGCGTGCACTTGTCACCCTCGAGCACCGCCGAGCCCGACCATTCGCGCTCGAAATCGCCCAGACCTTGCGGAAGCATGTCGCCCAGATCGTGCCAGCCATCGGCGTCGAGGTGCAGCAGCCGGATCTTCGCCTCGAAATGGCGCAGGATCGGGTCGCCCCGGTCGGGCGCGGCGAGCACCATCCACAGGCTGCCGCCGTTCACCTCGGCGAGTCGTCCGTCTGCCTGCTGCAGCGGCCACATGTCCCAGAGCAGCAGGTCGGGCAGGATGCGCCGCGCATCGTCCTCGCCGATCAGCCCCGGCACAGGCAGGGGCTCACCTTCGAGAGCGGCGACATGCGCGGCGGTCCAGGCGGTGGTCATTCTCAGAAGTCGTAGCGCAGCGTGGCCGAGATGGTGCGCCCGTTGATCGAGCGCGCACGCACGATGCCGTTGGCCGGGATCGCGCCCTCTTCTGCCTCGGTAAAGCCGCGCGTGTCGAACAGGTTGTTGGCGTTGAGCGACAGCTGCACCCGGTCGAACGGACGCACCGCGACGAACGCGTTGACCTGGGCGAAGCCGGGCAGCACGAGCAGGTTGTTGTCCTGCGCGAAGCTGTCGGTGGTGCCGACCATGTTCGCACCCAGGGTGAACATGTCCTCTTCATACTGACCGCTCAGCTGATAGATGAAATCGGCCTGGCGGCGCGGTGTGTTGCCGACATTGCCGGGGTTGATGCGGTCGCGGCTGATTTCGGCATCGGTATACGTGCCGCCCGCGCTGAAGGTGAAGCCGCCGGTGCGGTACGAGGCTTCGAGCTCCACACCATAAGCCTTGAACTGACGGTCGAAGGTCTGCTGGGTGGTTGCCTCGAAATTGGTTTCCTCGGTCTCCGCATAGAAGCCGGTGGCATAGAGCGCGAGGCCGCCCGAACGGTATTTCACGCCCGCTTCGGCCTGCTTGACGAAATCGACCGCGATGCCTTCGCTGCGGATGTCGCCGGTGACGAAGTTGACATTGTCGTTGTTGAACAGGATGCGGTCGGCATTGGCTCTGCCGCCCTTGCTGTAGCGCGCGAACAGCGCGAGATCGTTCGACACGCGATAGTTCACGCCGAGCGAGTAGCTGAAATAATTGTAGCTGTAATCGACCAGAGCGGGCGCGTTCAGCGGGATGGTCGCGGTCTGCGCCTCGGCCGGGCTGATCGCGCCGTTGCGGTTGAAATCGAAGCTGGTGATGCCGACGCGGCCGCCGCCCAGATCCGATCCGAAGGTGCGGCCCGAGGCATCGCCGAAATCGTAACGGATGCTGCCGTCGAGCGTCAGCTTGTCGAATTCGAGCGAGAGCGAGGCAAAGGGCGCGTTGGTATCATATTGCAGGTCGTAGCTGCGGCGGCAGCAATTGCCGAAGAAGCTCGCCGAATAGGCCACGGTGCCACCGTCGCTGCGGCGCTGGCCATTGGCGGCGACCACATCGATCAGCGCGGCATTGCCGCCCCCGCGCACCTCGAGCAGGTGCGAGGTCCACAGCCAGTCGGTGTTGATGTCCTGGCGCGACTTGTAGAAGCCGGCGGTCAGCGTCGCATTGCCGCTGCCGATGTCGAAATCGCCGGTGATGCGCAGATCGTTGGTGATGTTGTCGAGGCTGTTGAGCCGGGTGTTGAACAGCACCACGCTCGCCACCAGCGCGTTGCCGGGCACGTTCTGACCGGCCTGCAGGCCATTGGCGAAGACCAGGCGCGATCCGGCGCCAGCAAGCGCGGTGGCGGTATTCGCGGCGGTATCGACAGAGCCCGGTAAGGGCGAGGCGAAACTGCCCGACACGTCGGAGAAGCGGAAGCGGTTGGTCACCGTCCAGCCATCGGCCACCTCGAACTCGCCCTCGAAGCCGAAAGCCTTGACCAGCGGGCGCTGACCGGCGGTAATGTCGAAGCGCTGCGGCTGGTTGGCGCCGTTGAGGCTGAGCGCCGAACGGAAGAAGCGCGAATGCAGGCTGTCGCCGCTGATGTCGAACCCGGGAACGTTGCGATAGTTGGGATTGGCATTGGTGCCAGTCACCTGCACCGGATTGGGCAGATAGGCGACGGCGCGGTCGTCCAGATACTTGCCGTGGAAGCGGATGAAGCCGCCGGTGAACTCCTTGGTGATGTTGATCTTGAACTGGCCGCCGCGATTGCCGTCATAGCCGATGTCGCGCGGGCCTTCGCCCTGGCGGACGAAGCCGCCCATATGGAAATACAGGTCGTCGGCCAGCGCGCCGCCATAATCGAAATCGAAGCGCTTCTCGTCATAGTCGAGGCCGAGCGTCGCCTGGATCGTGCCGCCGTCCTGACCCTTGCCGGTCTTCGAGATCATGTTGATCACGCCGCCGGGCGAGTTGGAGGCGAAGGTCGAGGCCGAACCGCCGCGAATCGCCTCGACCCGCGCGATGTTGAGGTCCGAGCGCAGGAAGATGTCCGAATTGCCGAAGGTGATGTCGCCGAATTCGAGGATCGGCAGACCATCTTCCTGCAGCTGCAGGAACTTGGCACCGCCCGAGGCGATCGGCAGGCCGCGCACCGCGATATTGGCATTGCCTTCGCCGCCCGACGATTCGGAGCGGATGCCCGGGATGTTACGGAAGATTTCCGCCGCGCTGCGCGGCGCGGTGGTGGCGATCTGGTCCGCATCGATCGCGCTCACCGAGACCGAGCTGTCGAGCACATTGGCGCCGCGCGCGACGGCGGTCACGACGATGACGTCGCTTTCGGCGCTGTCATCCTGCGCGGCGGTGTCCTGCGCGAAGGCGGTGGTGGTGAAGAAGAAGCTTGAGGCGGCAAGGGCCGCAGTGGCGCTGGATGCGCGAAGAGCCTTGGAAATCGACATCGTTTCTCTCCTGAACCTGCCGGTTGATCGGCTATGACCATCGAAGCTAGCAAGATAGCAAACGATTGCAAGCAGAATTTGCAATCGTTTGCAAAAAAGCTTGCCAAGCGGTGTGGCCTGGGCATAGCATCAGGCTCAAGGCGCTAGGCAAGACGCCGTTTCCACGACAAGGAGAGGGTGATGACCAGCGCCACGCACGCTTCCGCCGACGATTTCGCCGCGCCGCGCCCCGCGCCGCCACGGCTGTCGCTGCCGCGAATCGTCGAGATGAATCTCGGTTTCTTCGGCCTGCAGTTCAGTTTCGGGCTGCAACAGGCGAACATGACGCCGATCTACACCTTTCTGGGCGCGGATGAGGCGACGATGCCGCTGCTCTGGCTGGCAGGGCCGATGACGGGCCTTCTCATCCAGCCGATCGTCGGTGCCTTGTCCGATCGCACCCGTTCGAAGCTCGGCCGCCGCACGCCCTATTTCCTGATCGGCGCGGTGATCTGTTCGCTCTGCCTGTTCCTGATGCCCTATTCGAGCGCGCTGTGGATGGCCGCAAGCCTGCTCTGGCTGCTCGATGCGGGCAACAACATCACCATGGAGCCCTATCGCGCCTATGTCGCCGACCGGCTCGAGCCTGGGCAGCGGCCCGCAGGGTTTCTGGTGCAGAGCGCGTTCACCGGCCTCGCGCAATGCCTGTCCTATGCCGCGCCCAGCCTGCTCGTCGGCTTCGGCATCAGCCAGAACCTGGTCGATATGAACGGCATTCCGGTGATCGTCCGCATCGCCTTCGTCATCGGCGCTATCCTGTCGATCTCGACGATCGTCTGGTCGGTGCTGCGCGTGCCCGAATTGAAGCTCTCCGAAGCCGAACTCGCCGAGATGGCGGCAAAACCGATGGGGGCAGGCGCGGCGCTCGCCGAGATACGCGATGCGTTCATCGCCATGCCCAGGCCGATGCGCCAGCTCGCCTGGGCGATGCTGTGCCAATGGTATGCGATGTTCGTCTACTGGCAGTTCATTGCGCTGTCGGTCTCGCGCACATTGTTTCCGGCAGGCGAGGGCGCAAAGGCGTCGAGCGCGGACTTCATCTCCGCCTCGCTCACCGCGCAGCAGATGGGCGTCGCTTACAATGCGGTGTCGTTCCTCGGTGCGCTGGCGCTGATCCCGATCGTGCGCAAGTTCGGCGCAAAGCCGGTGCACGCGCTGTGCCTCGTTGCCTCGGGCCTTGCGATGCTGAGCCTGCCGATGCTCGACAATCGCCTTGCGATGTTCGTGCCGATGATCGGCATCGGCTTGGGCTGGGCGGGCATGATGGGCAATACCTATGTGATGCTCGCCAATTGCATCCCGCCCGAACGGATCGGCGTTTATATGGGCATTTTCAACATGTTCATCGTCATCCCCATGCTGATCGAGACCATGACCATGCCGCTGATCTATGCGCCGCTGCTTGGCTCCGATCCGCGCAACGCCATATTGCTGGCGGGCGTGCTGATGCTGTGCGGCGCGCTCGCCACGCTGATGGTCGGGCGGGGGCAGCGCATCGGGGCTTGAACTTGCGCGCAAACAGGCCGATTTAGGCGGTCGAAACAAAAGCGCAGAAAGAAGGCTTCCTTATGTACGATACCGTCCGCGATGCCCTGGTCCCGATTGTCATCGAACAGTCGAATCGCGGGGAGCGCAGCTTTGACATTTTCTCGCGGCTGCTGCGTGAACGGATCGTGTTCGTGACCGGCGAGATCGAGGACAACATGGCCTCGCTTATCGTCGCGCAGCTCTTGTTCCTGGAATCGGAAAATCCGAAAAAGGACATCTTCATGTACATCAACTCGCCGGGCGGCGTGGTGACGGCAGGCATGGCGATCTATGACACCATGCAGTATATCCGTCCGCGCGTCGGCACGGTGTGCATCGGCCAGGCGGCATCAATGGGCAGCTTCCTGCTCGCTGCGGGCGAACCCGGCATGCGCACCGCGCTCGCCAATGCGCGCATCATGGTGCACCAGCCTTCGGGCGGCGCGCGCGGCATGGCATCGGACATCGAGATCCAGGCGCGCGAAATTCTGCGCATTCGCAAGCGGATGAACGACCTGTACGTCAAGTTCACCGGCCGCAAGCTCGAGGAAATCGAGAAGGCGATGGACCGCGACACCTTCCTCGAAGCGGAAGAGGCCAAGGAATTCGGGCTGGTCGATCATGTCATGGACAAGCGTCCCGCTCCGTCGGACGAGGCAGGAAATTAACAAGGATTGCGCCCTATCAGGGGCGCTGCAGGCCCTGGACCATGCAGGATTCGCCGCAACATCCGTCTGCCGGACGGGTGTTGCGTGTTGAATTTCGCATTTTAGGCACTAGGCTGAAACGTTACGTTCCGGGCATAATGCAGCCGGAACAGAAGGAAATGCTATGACCAAGCTGAGCGGTTCCGATTCGAAGAGCACCTTGTATTGCTCTTTCTGCGGAAAATCGCAGCACGAAGTGCGCAAGCTCATCGCCGGACCCACAGTGTTCATCTGCGACGAGTGCGTCGAGCTGTGCAACGACATCATCCGCGAGGAATCCAAGGCGGGTCTCGCCGGCAAGAAGGATGGCGGAGTGCCCACGCCGCAGGAAATCTGCGACGTGCTCAACGATTATGTCATCGGCCAGGACCGCGCCAAGCGCGTGCTCTCGGTGGCGGTGCACAATCACTACAAGCGCCTCAACCATTCGGGCAAGGGCTCGGGCGAGGTCGAACTCGCCAAGTCGAACATCCTGCTCGTCGGTCCTACCGGCTGCGGCAAGACGCTGCTCGCGCAGACGCTCGCCAAGACCTTCGACGTGCCCTTCACCATGGCCGATGCGACGACGCTGACCGAAGCCGGCTATGTCGGCGAGGATGTCGAGAACATCATTCTGAAACTGCTCCAGGCCTCGGACTATAATGTCGAGAAGGCGCAGCGCGGCATCGTCTATATCGACGAGATCGACAAGATCAGCCGCAAGGCCGAGAACCCGTCGATCACGCGTGACGTGTCGGGCGAAGGCGTGCAGCAGGCACTGCTCAAGCTGATGGAAGGCACCACCGCCTCGGTTCCGCCCCAGGGCGGACGCAAGCATCCGCAGCAGGAATTCCTGCAGGTCGACACGACCAACATCCTGTTCATCTGCGGCGGCGCGTTCGCGGGTCTGGAAAAGATCATCGGCGACCGTTTGCAGGGCAAGTCGATCGGCTTCGGCGCGCATGTCGCCGCGCCCGAGGAGCGCAAGACCGGCGAACTGCTGCGCCAGGGCGAGCCCGAGGATCTGCTGAAATTCGGCCTGATCCCCGAATTCGTCGGGCGTCTGCCGGTCATCGCGACGCTCGAGGACCTTGACGTCACCGCGCTGGTGAAGATCCTCAAGGAACCCAAGAACGCGCTGATCAAGCAGTATCAGAAGCTGTTCGAGCTCGAGGATGTCGAGCTCAGCTTCACCGACGACGCGCTCGAGGCGATCGCCAAGAAGGCCATTGAACGCAAGACCGGCGCGCGCGGCCTGCGCTCGATCGTCGAGGCGATGCTGCTCGACACCATGTTCGAGCTGCCCGGCATGAAGGGCGTGGCCGAGATCGTGGTCGACCGCGAGGTGGTCGAAGGCCGCAAGGACCCGGTCCAGGTGTTTGCCGCCAAGGACAAGGTTGGCGCAGGCGACGCGGCCTGATCGCATCGTTCCGGCAAACCGGAAAATCTAAGCTTATCAAGGGGACGCAGGCCATCGGCCTTGCGTCCCCTTTTCGAATCCACCCGACTCGTCGCCAGATCGGGGCAAATGTGACAGTGCGCCCCGCTGCAACGATCGTCAGCGTGTCATTTATGCCGCAGTTGCGAATAAAACGTCATGACGGCGCCAACGGCAACATGCCGCCGCGCCGCTGACACACGCCATATCCAAGCAATTAATATAGTTATTTCAATGACCTAACGCAGCTGCGAACGATTCCTGCCAAACCTGTCATATCGTGACTTAAAACTGTAATATTTCTTTCACATTCATTTCGCTTTTCTGTCCTTAGCGCCGCCTAGTGCGCCGCTCATCTCTTGATTTTTGAGAGCGCTTTCATCGCCGCCAGTGTCCCAAGGGTGGCAAGAAACGGGGAAAGACACATGCAGATTCGCTATTATCTCGCGGCAAGCGCCGCGGCGCTTTCGCTGGCCACCGTCATGGCCGCACCGGCGCATGCGCAGGAAACGACTTCGTCGATCCGTGGTTCCGTCACCGGAGACGGCGCGCCGCTGGCGGGCGCCGAAGTCAAGATCATCCACACGCCCTCGGGCACGACCGCAACCACCACAACCGACAGCGACGGCAATTTCAGCGCCGTCGGCCTGCGTCTCGGCGGTCCGTTCACCGTCGAAGTCAACGCGTCGGGCTTTGAACAGTCGTCGGTCACCGACATTTTCCTCCAGGCCGGCCAGCCCTTCCGCGTTCCGGTCGAGCTGCAGTCGCAGGCCGTGATCGTCGTGACCGCCTCGTCGGTCGCCAATGTCACCCCGCTCGAATCGGGTGCAGGCACGGTGCTGAGCGCGCGCGACATCGCAGGCGTCTCGAACGTCAACCGCGACATCCGCAACCTCGCCGCACGCGACCCGCGCGTGAACCTCGACCCCACCAATGGCGGGGCAATCTCGATCGCGGGACAGAACAACCGTTTCAACCGCTTCACCGTCGATGGCGTTGCCTTCGGCGATCCCTTCGGTCTCGAAGCGGGCGGCCTGGTTTCGACCCGTGGCCCGGTTCCGCTCGATGCGATCGGCGAATTCTCGGTCGAAGTCGCCCCCGTCGATATCCAGCAGGGCTTTTTCCAGGGCGGCGCGCTCAACGCACAGCTCAAGTCGGGTAGCAACAGCTTCTCGGGCCTGGCCGGTTTCTATTACGGCGATGACAGCCTGCGCGGTGATACCGCCCGCGGCGTGACCCGCACCGGTGCCTATGAATCGAAGATCTACACCGCTCAGCTGGCGGGCCCGATCATCAAGGACAAGCTGTTCTTCGCCGTGACCTATGAGCGGCTGCGGGACATCATTCCTGCCCCGATCCTGCCTGGTGCGCTCGGTATTACCGATGCCCAGCTCAGCAACATCAGCGCGATCGCCCAGAGCGCCTATAATTTCGACACCCAGGGCATTGGCGGCAACATTCCCGAAAAGGACGACAAGCTCGTCGCCAAGGTCGACTGGAACATCGCCGATGGCCACCGCGCGACTTTCACCTATATCTACAACAAGGGCAACGTGACCGCAGGCCAGACCGGCATCGGTGCGTTGACTGCGACTAACCCGACCTTCTCGTACCTGTCGAACAACTATAACCAGGGTGCGACCAACCATTTCGGCATCGTTCAGTTCAACGACCAGTGGACCGACAGTTTCTCGACCCAGCTGCGCGTGTCCTATGCCGATTATCTGCGCATTCAGCAGCCTTTTGGCGCAGCGTCCTTTGGTGAGTTCCGCACCTGTCTCGACCCGACCTCGCCTGCGCCGATCACTGGCCAGACCGTGGCTGCGGCAGCGCTCGCCTGTACTGTTGGCCAGCGTCAGCTCACCTTCGGCCCGGACATCAGCCGTCAGGCAAACGAACTCGACGCACAGTCGCTGAATATCGAGTTCCAGGCTACACTGCAGCTCAACAACCACACGCTCAAGCTGATCGCCGAGCGCCGGACCCAGGATATCCGCAACCTGTTCGCCCAGCGCGTCTCGGGTGCCTGGTATTTCGACTCGATCGCCGGTCTTCAGGCGCGCCAGGCGAACGAGTTGAACTTCTCGGCACCGCTGCGTGGTGGTATCGAGACGGTCGCGGCCAATTTCGAGAATAACAGCTGGACCTTCGGTCTGCAGGATACCGTGGACGTCACCGACACGCTGGTGGTGACTGCTGGCTTCCGCTGGGACCTGTTCGACACGCCCGATCGTCCGTTCGTCAACAACGACTTCTTCAACCGCTACGGCTTCACCAACGCCCAGACCCTCAATGGTCGCCAGCTGTTCCAGCCGCGCTTCGGCCTGAACTGGAAGCCCACCGATCGCCTGACCTTCCGTGGTTCGGCGGGTCTGTTCGGTGGCGGCAACCCGAACGTCTGGATCTCGAACAGTTATTCGAACCCCGGTCCGACGCTGGGCAACGTCCAGGTCCGTCGCGTTCCCGGCGTGAACGGTGCTCCTGATACGTTCACCGTCTCGGGCATCGCCGGGCTGTCGGCAGCGCAGCAGAACGCGATTGGCGCAGCTACGCTGAACAACGTTTCGGGAGGCACCGGCATTCCGCAGGCGCTGATTGACGCGATCCGCACCACCGGCACCGCGCAGGCACCGACCAACGCGCTCGATCCGAACTACAAGATCCCGTCGCAGTGGCGCGTTTCGGGTACGCTCGAATATAACGCAAATCTCGGCTTCCTCGGTGACGACTGGCAGTTCGGCGTCGATGTCATCTGGTCGAAGGTCAAGGACGCTCTGACTTGGACCGATCTGCGCTCGGTGGCGACCGGCGTGCTCCCCGATGGCCGCCCGCGCTACAGTGCGCTGCCTGGCCAGGGCACGACCACCAATACCGATATCCTGCTGACCAACGACGGTCGTGGTTACAGCTGGAACGTGGTGGCGCGGGTCGACAAGCGTTGGGACAACGGTTTCCGTCTGGGCGCTTCGTACACCTATCAGCGTGCCAAGGACACCAACTCGGGCACCTCGTCGGTGGCGTTCTCCAACTACACCAACGCGGCCGTCATTGATCCCAATTTCGCAGCTTATGGCATTTCCAACTACCAGCGTGATGACGCCTTCCGCATCGTGATGGGTTATGATGCCAAGCTGTTCGGGGACAACACGACCCGGTTCGAGCTGTTCTTCAACTCGCAGTCTGGTCAGCGTTACAGCTACACCTTTGCCGACCAGGCATCGGGCAACCTGCGTTCGGCGGTCTTCGGTGTCACCGGCACCAACAACCGCTACCTGATGTATGTGCCCAATGTCTCGTCGCGTACGGCTGATCCGCTGGTAACCTATGCAGCGAACTTCGACTTTGCCGGCTTCCAGAACTTCGTGCAGAATTCCGAACTGAACAAGTATCAGGGCCGCATCGCGCCGAAGAACATCGGGAAGTCGCCGCGCTACAACAAGCTGGACCTCTCGCTGCGTCAGGAAGTTCCGTTCTTCCTGGGCACCAAGGTCGAACTGCTGGCGGACGTCGAGAATGTGCTCAATCTGCTCGACTCCGATTGGGGTACCATCCGTCAGGTCGGTTTCCCCTATTACGGAACGCTGGCCAACGTGACCTGCGTTGCGCAGGGCACCAACACCTGCGCTCAGTATCAGTTCGCCAACCGCACCGGCACGACCTTCCAGGCTCCGGCCGAGGCGGTCGACCTGCGCGGTTCGCTCTGGGCGGTGCGCTTCGGGGTTCGCCTCACTTTCTAATATTCCCCTCGGGGAGAGGATCGGGGGCGCGGTGGGTAACCATCGCGCCCTTTTTCCTGAGCGGAACCCCGCGGAAGCGCAGGCATGAAAAAGCCCCCTGATCCGACGCTGGATCAGGGGGCTTTTCATTGACCGTTACGAAGGCGGATCAGCCCTTGAGATCGGGCGGCAGTGCTTCCTGTTTCAGCATCGCCACCGCCTCGTCGAGCGAGAGGAACTGCTGCTGCTGTTCGCCCAGGCGGCGCAGCGCGACGGTGCGCTTCTCCGCCTCCTGCTTGCCGACGACCAGGATGTTGGGCACGCGGCCCACCGAATGCTCGCGCACCTTGTAGTTGATCTTCTCGTTGCGCAGATCCTCCTCGACACGGATGCCCGCCGCCTGGAGCTCCGCCACCACCTCGCGCGCATAATCGTCGGCATCCGACACGATCGTCGCGACCACCGCCTGGACCGGCGCGAGCCATAGCGGGAACTTGCCCGCATAATGCTCGATCAGGATGCCGATGAAGCGCTCATAGCTGCCCAGGATCGCGCGGTGCAGCATGATCGGGCGGTGGCGGTTGCCGTCCTCGGCGACATAGCTGGCATCGAGCCGCTCGGGCAGCACGGTATCGGTCTGGATCGTGCCGACCTGCCAGGTGCGGCCGATCGCGTCGGTCAGGTGGAACTCCAGCTTGGGCGCATAGAACGCGCCTTCGCCAGGCAGCTCCTCCCAGCCCCATTCGGGCGTGTTGCGCCCGGTCGCCGCGACCGCATCGCGCATCGACTGTTCGGACCAGTCCCACATTGCGTCCGAGCCGAAACGCTTTTCGGGGCGCAGCGCGAGCTTGATGGCATAATCGCCAAAGCCCAGATCCTTGTAGACCACGTCGAGCAGGTCGCAGAAGCGGCTGATCTCGTCGACCAGCTGGTCCTCGCGGCAGAAGATATGCGCATCGTCCTGCGTGAACTGGCGCACGCGCATCAGGCCGTGCAGCGCGCCATGCGGCTCGTTGCGGTGGCAGCAGCCCATTTCGGCGAGGCGCAAGGGCAGGTCGCGATAGCTCTTGATGCCCTGGCGGAAGATGAGCACATGCGCGGGGCAGTTCATCGGCTTGAGCGCCATCCAGGCGGCGTCGTTCGACACCACCGGGCCTTCGTCCTCGGTATTGGGTACTTCGTCGGGGATGACGAACATGTTCTCGCGATACTTGCCCCAATGGCCGGACTGCTCCCACTGGCGCGCGTCCATGACCTGCGGGGTCTTCACTTCCAGATAACCGGCGGCATCGAGCCGGCGGCGCATATAGGCCTCGAGCGCGCGATAGATCACGAAGCCGCGCGGGTGCCAGAACACGCTCCCATGCGCCTCCTGCTGCAGGTGGAACAGGTCCATTTCCTGCCCGATCTTGCGATGGTCGCGCTTGGCCGCCTCTTCCAGCCGCAGCAGATGCGCGTCGAGCTGCTTCTTGTTGAGCCAGCCGGTACCGTAGATGCGCGACAATTGCGGGTTGCGCTGGTCGCCGCGCCAGTAAGCGCCCGATACGCGCGTCAGCTTGAACGCTTGCGGGTCGAGCTTGCCGGTCGAGGCGAGATGCGGGCCGCGGCACATGTCCATCCAGTCCTCACCCGACCAGTAGACGCTGATTTCCTCGCCCTGAGGCAGCTCGGCGGCCCATTCGGCCTTGAAGGTTTCGCCCTGCTCGCGCCAGCGCGCGATCAGCGCATCGCGGTCCCAGACCTCGCGGCGCAGCGGCTTGTTCGCGGCGATGATGCGGCGCATCTCGGCCTCGATTCCCGGCAGGTCCTCGTCGGTAAAGGGCCGGTCCTTGGGCGCGAAATCGTAATAGAAGCCGTCATCGGTCGACGGGCCGAAGGTGATCTGCGTGCCCGGAAACAGGTTCTGAACGGCTTCTGCCAGCACATGCGCGAAATCGTGCCGGGCGAGCTCGAGCGCATCGGCCTCGTCCTTCGCGGTTACCAGGGCCAGCGTCGCATCGCCGGTGAACGGCCGGGTGATATCGCGCAGTTCGCCATCGACGCGCGCGGCGATCGCCGCCTTGGCAAGGCCGGGGCCGATCGCGGCGGCGACATCGGCAGGGGTGGACCCTTGCGGCATCTCGCGCACCGAACCATCGGGCAGGCTGATCTTCAAAAGCTGGGACATGGCCGTGTTTCCTGTTGTTCCGCCCATTTGTTCCGCAGCGCCATGGCACAAAGCGCCGCGCCCCAAAAGGGGTTACGCGCCTGTTTGATCTGCCGGAAAGTGCGGGAGGAGCCGACGCCGCGCCACCCGCTCCGGGGTGGCAGGCCGCGTGCCCTTCAGCCCACGCAGCCCCGCCCCCGGTCGCCCGGAGTGCTGGTGGTGCTAGTGAGGGTGCGGTTGCTCGCCATGCGCGCGGTATAGCGGCTAAGGGTGAAGGAGTCACTACAGGCGATGGGGCGCTATCCGCAAAGCCCTCCCCCTTGATGGGGGAGGGTTTGGGTGGGGGTGATGGCGCCGGATCAAGCATGCATCGCGAAGCCGCGCCCAGTCGCACGATCACCCTCACCGCTGCGACTAGCCAGCAAGCTGGCAAGTCTCGCTACCTCTCCCATCAAGGGAGAGGCGTAACGTGGTTACCTGCCATCGAGAGAGGAAAACAGGGTGACAACCACCCCAATCAAAATATCAAGGACTCTTGACATCAGGCGCGCCAAATGACAAACACCCTTTACATCGAATCAAGGGAGCTTGACCCATGAATGCCTATCTCCTCGCGCTCTGCTGGGCCCTGCCGATGCTCGGTCTTGCCATATTGAACGTCTATGGTCTGGTATCCGACGACGCGATGAAAGTGATGCTGGCGATCACGCCCGCACTTGCCGTCGTCTCGATCAACAACGCCCGTTGCTGCGCCAATTCCGAGGCAGTCGACTGATGCGCGCCAAGGATCATCCGGCGATGCGGCGTTATGTCCGTCGTTTCGTGCCGATCACCTTTGCCTATGTCGCGAGCATCGCGCTGGCGACCTTCATCGTGGTGGACAATGCGCCCGCAAACGGGCTCACCATCGGCATGGCACTGCTGCCGGGGCTTGCCGTGCTCGGCTGGCTCTGGGCGATGGCGCGGCTGCTCGTCGAGCTCGACGACGAATATCTGCGCATGCTCGAGGTGCGCAAGATGCTGGTCGCCACCGGGCTCACGCTCGCGATCACCAGCGTCTGGGGCATATTGGAGCTCTATTCGCCCGAAATTCCGAACATGCCGGTGTTCTTTGTCTTCCCGATGTGGTGCCTCGGGTTGGCGATCGGCCAGCTCGTCAACCGCTTCGGCTTTGGCGATGCAGGGGATTGCGGATGAAGAACCGCCTCAAGGTGCTGCGCGCCGAGCGCGACTGGACGCAGGGCGATCTGGCCGATGCGCTCGGCATCTCGCGCCAGAGCGTCAATGCGATCGAAACCGGCAAATACGACCCCTCGCTCCCGCTCGCCTTCCGCATCGCCGACCTGTTCGGCGTCCCGATCGAGGCGATCTTCATGCGCGATTGAATGGCTCTTCAAAGCCCTCCCCCTTGACTGAGGGGGAGGGTTGGGTGGGGGTGAGGGTGCGGGATGATGCCGGGGTGCCAGAACGCACGATCACCCTCACCGCTGCGACTAGCCAGCAAGCTGGCAAGTCTCGCCGCCTCTCCCATCAAGGGAGAGGCGGATGCGGTGCGGCTGGCCAGATCGGCGATGCTCGGCTAAGCCGCAGCGCATGACCAACAGCCTCTCGTTTCTCGACCGCGCCGATCGGCCGCGCCTTGTCTATTCGTTCCGCCGCGCCGCGCCCGAGCGCGCGGATGCCCCCACCCTCGTCTTCCTGCCCGGCTATGCCAGCGACATGACCGGCACCAAGGCGCTGGCGCTCGATGCTTGGGCGGGAGCGCAGGGCCTGGCGATGCTGCGCTTCGATTATGCCGGGTGCGGGGCGAGCAGCGGGGCGTTCGAGGACCAGGCGCTGGCCGATTGGCGCGATGACGTGCTCGCGCTGATCGATACGGTGGTGAGCGGGCCGGTGCTGCTGATCGGATCGTCGATGGGCGGCTGGCTGGCGCTGCTGGTCGCGCTGGCCCGGCCGCAGCGCGTCGCGGGAATCGTCGGCATCGCCGCCGCACCCGATTTCACCATGTGGGGTTTCTCCCAGGAAGAGAAGATGACGATCCTCACCGAAGGGCGGCTTGAGCGGGTCAGCGAATACGGGCCCGAGCCGATGGTGACCACGCGCAAGTTCTGGCAATCGGGCGAGGGCAACCGCGTGCTGATTGGAGAGATCGCCTATGATGGCCCGGTGCGGCTGATCCAGGGGCAGAACGACGCCGACGTGCCGTGGCAATATGCGCTGGAAACGGCCAAGCAGCTGCGATCGGCCGACGTGCAACTGCTGCTGATCAAGGATGGCGACCACCGCTTGTCGCGCGATGGCGACATCGCGCTGCTGCTGCAGACGGTGGGGAATTTGCTGGCCGATATTGCCCGCAACTAACCCGTCACCCCCGCGAAGGCGGGGGTCCCGCTTTTGCACATCGGTTGGTGAAGAAGCGGGATTCCCGCGTTCGCGGGAATGACGATCAGACCAGGGGAGTCTCGCGCACGATCGGCCTTGGGCGATGGTTCTCATCCAGCGCGACGAATGTGAACAGCCCGCTGGTCACGCGCACCTCCTTCGCATCGCGTCCGCGCGTGGCGATCACGTCGAGCCGGATCGCGATCGAGGTGCGGCCCACCCGCTCGACCTCGCCATAGATCGAGATGATGTCGCGCAGCAGGATCGGCGCGAGGAACTGCATCGTCTCGATCGCAACGGTGGCGCACGGCCCCTGCACCTCGCGCCCGGCGACGATGCCGCCTGCGATATCCATCTGCGCCAGCACCCAGCCGCCGAAGATATGGCCGTTCGAATTGATGTCGGCAGGCGCGGGCACCACGCGCAGCACGGGTTCGCGTCCCGCGGTCAGCGATCCGGTCGGTTCGGACATGAAAAAGACCCCCTCAAGGCGCGTCTGGATCGAGCGCGTCGTCTATCGATTCGTCATGGCCGGTGCCGCTGGAAAGGAACACCAGCCCCATCAGCGCCGCCGTCAGCAGCATGGTAAAGCCGATGCCGAGCGCTGCGGCAATATAGAGATGGATCGAGACCAGCCCGTGCAGCAGGAACAGGGTGCCCAGGATCAGTCCGATCGCCAGCGTGGTCACCGCCGTCATCCAGCCCATCACCCGCCAGTATCGGCCCCAGGCGAAACGGGCATAGGCAGGGTCATCGAGATTCGAATAGCGCGGCATGGGCAGGGATATAGGTGCTCGCGGCTTTTCTTTCCAAGCATTTCGTGGGACGATGCTTCTGCCTTGAGTCGCTCTGGCGGCGCTCATGTTTCGGCGCTGCCTCCCCAGAAGGCGACCGGGCCGTGCCCAAGGAGAGCGCCTGCCATGACGATTGCCCATATCCTTTCCGGCCGCGACGGAACCGTCCACCAGTGCGCGTGCAGCGCCACGGTGCGCGATGCCGCCAACCTGCTCGCGGAAAAACGCATCGGCGCGCTGCCCATCGTGCGCGACGGCGAGGTGGTGGGCATCTTTTCCGAACGTGACCTGGTCTACAAGCTGCACGCCCACGGGCCCGAAGTGCTTGACCAGCCGGTCGAGGCGGCGATGACCGCGCCGGCGATCACGGTCACGCCCGATACCCAGGTCATGTCCGCGCTGTCGCTGATGACCCGGCGGCGCATCCGCCACCTGCCGGTGGTGGAGGGGACGACGCTGATCGGCTTTGTGTCGATCGGCGATCTGGTCAAGTATCGCATCGACAAGATCGAAAGCGAGGCGGCGGCGCTCAGGGATTATATCCAGAGCGTTTGAACCGGGGGATTGGGTCCCGACGTCCCTCGACTTCGCTCGGGAACTCGGAAAAGGTCGTTCAAAGGCGAGACGCACCCCCCTCCGTTTTGTCCCGAGCGAAGTCGAGGGACGTGTGCGCAACCCTCGCTGCGTAAGCCTATCGCATCAGTCCGCCGAGCAGGTTGCGCGCGAAGCGGCCGAGGCCCGGAAAGCCGAACGCCTTGCCGATCTCGGTGGCGACCTCGCCCGCGGCCGCGCTGGCCGCCGACGCGACCGGGCGCGCGCTGCTCTTCTTGCCGCGCAGCGCGCCTGCGATCACCGCGCCTGCCGATGCCGCCGCAGCGCCTGCTGCGGCATTGCCCGCCTTGGCCCAGACCGAGGTGGTCTTGCGCGGCTGCTTGGCCACCTCTTCCTTGCCTTTCGCCTCGACCTCCTCGGCCACGGCAGCGGCATCGGCAGCCTTTTGCGCCAGCACCTCCATCGCCGATTCGCGCTCCACGCGCGTGTCGTACTTGCCGTCATGCGGCGAGACCGACTGGATGATCGCGCGCTCCTTGGGGCTGAGCGGCCCCAGCCGCGAGCGCGGCGGCTTGATCAGCGTGCGCTGGGTGATCGAGGGCGATCCGTCCTCCAGCAGCGTCGAGACCAAAGCCTCGCCGACCTTGAGCTCGGTGATCGCGGTGGCGACATCGAGATCGGGGTTGATGCGGAAGGTATCGGCGGCGGCGCGGATCGCCTTCTGGTCGCGCGGGGTGAAGGCGCGCAGCGCGTGCTGCACCCGGTTGCCGAGCTGGCCTGCGACCTTTTCGGGAATGTCGATCGGGTTCTGCGTGACGAAATAGACGCCCACGCCCTTGGAGCGGATCAGGCGCACGACCTGCTCGATCTTCTCTTCCAGCGCTTCCGGCACGTCATCGAACAGCAGATGCGCCTCGTCGAAGAAGAAGACGAGCCTGGGCTTTTCGGGGTCGCCCACTTCCGGAAGCGTCTCGAACAGTTCGGACAGCAGCCACAGCAGGAAGGTGGCGTAGAGCTTGGGGCTCTGCATCAGCTTGTCGGCGGCGAGCACGTTGATATAGCCCCGGCCCTGCTCGTCGCAGCGCAGGAAATCGTCGATCTCGAGCGCAGGTTCGCCGAAGAATTGCGCCGCACCCTGGCTTTCGAGCTGGAGCAACTGCCGCTGGATCGTGCCGACGCTCGCCTTGGTGACATTGCCGAAGCGCGCGGACAGCTCGGCGGCGTTCTCGGCGGTATAGGCGAGCACCGATTGCAGATCGGCGAGGTCGAGCAGCAGCAGCCCCTGTTCGTCGGCAAAGCGGAAGGCGATGTTGAGCACGCCTTCCTGCGTGTCGTTGAGGCCCATGAGCCGCGCGAGCAGCAGCGGCCCCATTTCGCTGATCGTGGTACGAATGGGATGGCCCTGCTCGCCATACAGGTCCCAGAACACGGCGGGATTGTCCGAATAGGCAAAACCTTCGAGCCCTATCTCGGCCGCGCGCGCGACGAGTTTTTCGTGCGCCTTGTGGGTCGGCGAGCCAGGTATGGCGATTCCGGCGAGGTCGCCCTTCACATCGGCGACGAAGACGGGGACGCCCTCGGCAGAGAAGCTCTCGGCAATGCCCTGCAGCGTGACGGTCTTGCCGGTGCCGGTCGCCCCCGCGATCATCCCGTGCCGGTTGGCGCGCGACAGGATGAGCATCTGCTTCTCGCCGCCGCCCAGGCCTAGAAAGATGTCGGACATGGCAAAGGCTCCCCGTGCAGATGATGTTGCGAATGATATGCCGCGCGAACGGGGGCAAGTCGAGGGTGGGGGTGTGTAAAAGCCTGCTCTCTCCCCTTCAGGGGAGAGATGCGGAGGCTTATCAGCTTGCTGATTAGCCGAAGCTGAGAGGGGCCTGAGTCGCGCATGCCCCTCTCCCAACCCTCTCCCCTAAAGGGGAGAGGGCTTCAAAGGTTACACCCACCCCCCCAATTCCCGCCGCACCAGCGTCTCGAGCATGTCCATGCCTTCCTCGCTCGCATTGAGGCACGGCAGGTAGGCGAATTTCTCGCCGCCCGCGTGCTCGAACTGCTCGCGGCCCTGGATCGCCAGTTCCTCGAGCGTCTCGAGGCAATCGACGGAGAAACCGGGCGCGACGATGGCGATGCGCTTGACGCCCTTCCTGCCCAGCGCCTCGAGCGTCGCGTCGGTCGCGGGCTCGAGCCATTTGGCGCGGCCGAAGCGCGACTGGAACGACACGATCAGGTTGCGCCCCATCGCCTCGCTCAACAGGCGCGCGGTCTTGCGGCACTGGCAGTGATAGGGATCGCCCAGATGCAGCGTGCGCAGCGGCATGCCGTGAAAGCTGGTGACGATCTCCTCGGGCTCGAAATCGAGCGAGGCGATGGCATGCTCGATATTGCGCTTGAGCGCTTCGATATGCGCGGGGTCGTCATGATAGGCGGGCAGCGTGCGGATCGCGGGCTGCCAGCGCATCGCCTGCAGCACCTCGAACGCCTTGTCATTGGCGGTGCCCGTCGTCGCGCCCGAATATTGCGGATAGAGCGGCGCGAGCAGGATGCGGTCGCAGCCCGCCTGCTTCATCGCGGTGAGGCGCGATTCGATCGACGGCTGGCCATAGCGCATCGCGAGATCGACCAGCACGCCGTCGCCCAGCCGCTGCTGCAGCGCCTCGGTCTGGCGGCGCGAATAGACCATCAGCGGCGATCCGTGATCGGTCCACACCTCGGCATAGGCGGCGGCGGATTTCTGCGGCCGGGTGTTGAGGATGACGCCGCGCAGCAGCGGCTGCCAGACGATCGCCGGGATCTCGACCACGCGCTTGTCGGACAGGAATTCGCCCAGATAATCGCGCACCGCCTTGGTCGTCGGCGCGGCGGGCGTGCCCAGGTTGATCAGCAGCACGCCGACCTTCGGCTTCAGGATCGGCGGATGCTCGGGCGGCGGGGCCATGCCCGAACGGGAGATTTCAGCTTCGCTCACAGGCCACCTGATAGCAGGGGCAGCTGACGCAGCCGCAGGCCGGTCGCAGAGGCCAGCGCGTTGGCGATGGCAGGGGCCACGGCGGGCACGCCGATCTCGCCCAGCCCCGCAGGCGGCTCCTGGCTTTCGATAAGGTCCACACGGATCTCCGGAATGTCCGCGAGCAGCGGCAGGGAAAGGTCGTTCAATGCTCTGGCATCGGGATAGCCATCGGTCCAGCCGGTGGCGCACCCCATCGCCATCGCAAGGCCGAATATCATGCCGCCCTCGATCTGTTGCAAGGCTATGTCGTGATTGATGATGCGTCCGGCATCGACCACCGCGGAAAGCCGCTCGACCCGGAAGCCGCCGCGCCCGGTGCCGCCCTCTGCGCCGTCGCTCGCGCGCGAGGCGCTGGCGATTACAGCGATATGCGCGCCATTCCACGAACAGCAGGCGACCCCCTGGCCGCTATTGTCCATGCCGCCATCCCATTCGCCCAGCCCCGCCACGCGCGTCAGGCAATTGGCGAGGCGGATATTCTGCCCCAGCATCTGCACCCGATATGACAGCGGTTCGCGGCGCCCGCGCGCGGCCAGCTCGTCGATAAACGTCTCGGTGACGAAAACGCCATAGCTCGCCGCATTGCCGCGCCAGCGTGCCGTCGGCACGTCGATGCGGACGGGATAATGATCGATGGCAAGGTGCGGGATGTCATAGGGCACCATCGCGCCTGCCACCGCCATGCGGTCGGCCTCGCCGCTGGTCGCCTCGATAGCCTCTGTGGGGTGGGCGTCGTTGAACAGGCGCTGGGCGAACTCCCGCGCGCTGGGCGGACAGGCGATCTTGATCGAAAGCGCGCGGATATTCGCCTCGGTATCGGTGAGCGCGGCGATGCGCGCGGCAGCCGGCGTGCGGACGGGATCGCGCGCCGATTCCTCCAGGCGCGAGCGCATCAGCTGCACCGGGCGGCGCAGATCGCGGGCGAGGATGGCAGCAGGCGCGGCGAGATCGTCGTCGAGTCTGCGGTCGAACGATCCGCCTGCGGGCATCGGATAGATCTGTACATTGGCGTGTGGAATGCCGAGCGCGGCAGCGGCGCGGCGGCGCGCGACCTGCGGGGCCTGGCTCGCGATCCAGAGTTCGAGGCGATTATCGGCAAAGCGCGCGGTGACCGCGCCGGTCTCCAGCGTCGCATGCGGCGCAGCGGCGATGGCATAGCGCGCCGCCAGGCCCTTGGCGGAAGCAAAGCCTGCATCCTCCTCGCCGCGCGCGAACAGGCGATAGCCGGTGCGCCCGCCCTTGTCCGGCCCGTCGAGTGCCTTGTCGAGCCTTTCGGCGATCTCGTCACCGCTGAGCCTGCCGCCGACCGAAGCAAAGCGCGGGCGCAGCAACCGCACTGCCTTGTCCGCGCCCCACCAGTTCGTCGCGACCGCAGCGACCCAGTCCTCGCCCTTGACCACATCGATCAGCCCGGTGACGCCGTCTGCCGGCTTTCGGCTGACGCTTTCCAGCCGCACCGCGCCGACCGGCCCCTGGCGGATCGCGGCATAGACCATGTCGGGCAGGCGGACATCGCCCGCAAAGCTCGCGCTGCCATCGACCTTGGCGGGTAGATCGAGCCGCGCGAACGGGGGCGCATCGCCGATCGGTTCGGCGCGGACATTGCCGGGCAGGGTGGTGCGCAAGGGTGCTGGATCGGGCACGGGATAGCCCACCGCTTCCTCCGCCAGCTCGGCAAAGCGCAGCTTCTCGTTGCCCCAGACGACAAAGCCGTCGCGGGTGTCGGTTTCCTCGACCGCCGCGCCCCAGCGATCCGCCGCCACCTGGCACAGCATCGCGCGCGCGGTCGCCGCCGCTGCGCGATAGCCCGGCTCGTAGGCGGTCACTTCGGTATCGCCTGCGGTCACGACAAAATCGCGCATCGCCGCCCAGCGCTTGATCAGGATGTCGTTCTCGTCGGGCTGCAGCGTCCAGCCGGTCGGCATCAGCAGCGGCATCCATTCGCTCGCCAGCCGATTGTTGGCGAAGACCGGGGCGGGCGGCGCGGGCTCGAGCGCGATGGTCCGCCAGTCCGCGCCCAGTTCCTCGGCGACGATCTGCGCGAGCACGGTGCCTGTGCCCTGGCCCATTTCGCAATGCGGGTTGCCGACGATCACCGTGCCGTTGGTGGCGATGCGCAGGAAAGCGCCGAACGCCGCCTCGCCCTCGGCAAAGCCAGGAGGATCGTCATAACGGCGCGGCCAGAGCGTCCAGGCGACGGTCAGCCCCGCCCCGGCCGCCGCCGTGATCAGCAGCCCGCGCCGCGTGATCAGCGCCATGCGCTCAGCCCCCCACTCCCGACCGCTCACCGAAGCGGTTGTCGATCCAGGTCGAGATGCGCGCGGCGATGCTGCCGAACGCATCGGCGATCAGCCCCTCGCCCGAGGCCGGCGGCACGCCCGCGTCCGACGACTTGCGGATCGCCATGTCGAGCGGCACACGGCCAAGAAACGGCAGGTTCATCGACTTTGCCGCCGCTTCCGCGCCGCCGATGCCGAACGGATCGGACAGCTCGCCGCAATGCGGGCAGACATAGCCCGCCATGTTCTCGATCAGGCCGATAATGGGCACGTTGCCCTGTTCGAACAGGCTGATCGCGCGCACCGCATCCATCAGCGCCAGGTCCTGCGGGGTGGACACGATCACCGCGCCGGCGGGCTTGTGCTTTTGCAGCATGGAAAGCTGCACGTCGCCCGTACCCGGCGGCAGGTCGACGATGATGTCGGTCACATCGCCCCAATGCGCGTCGATCAGCTGGCCCAGCGCATTGCCCGCCATCGGCCCGCGCCACGCGATCGCCTGGCCAGGCTGCACCAGATGCCCCATCGAAAGGATCGGCACGCCAAAGTCGTTGGACACCGGCACCAGCTTCTGGTCGCGCGCGGTGGGCTTCACGTCCTCGCAATCGAAAAGGCGCGGCTGGCTGGGCCCATAGATATCGGCATCGACCAGCCCGACCTTGCGCCCCGCACGGTGCAGCGCGACCGCGAGATTGGCCGAAAAGGTCGACTTGCCGACGCCGCCCTTGCCCGAGCCCACCACGATCAGCCGGGGCGGGCGACGCTCGGCGGTCATCGCGACCTGCACCTTCGTCACCCCCTCGATCTTGAGCAGCGCGCCCTTGACCGCGATCTCCAGCCTGTCGCGCGCCAGCCCGTCGAGCCCGGCGACGTCGAGCACCAGCGATACCACGCCGCCTTCGCGCAGTTTCACCGCGCTCGCCCGACCCTCGCTGGCACCTGTCGCTACGGCTTCGATCTCGTTCAGCTCTGCCATCATTCCCTCGCGCTTCATGCGATATCCGCTCGTCCGGCCAGCCTGTCCGTGGACGTTTCGCCCCGCCTAGACGAAATGCGGGCCAACGCACAATACAAGCGCACGAACCCCCTGTTTTTTGCGAAGGCACAACCTATAAAGGTCTTATGACAAGACTGACCGGGTGGTTCCCCCGCATATTGACGATGGCCAATAACAGCCCCTGGGGCAGCGGATCGGGAGGTTCGGGCGGCTCCGGCGATTCCGGTTCGGGCGGCAGCGACGGCGGTTCCAATGGTGGTGGCGGTCCGCGCAACCCCTGGCAGCCCTCGGGCAATGGCGGCAATGGCGGTCGCAAGCCCAGCAATATCGAGGATCTGTTCAAGCGTCGTCCCGGTGGCGGCGGCGGTGGCGGTTTCAGGGGCGGCGGCTTTGGCGGCCTGCCCAAGCGCCCCAATGGCAAGAGCTATGTGCCGATCGCGATCGGCGTGGTCGTAGTCGCCTGGCTGGTGCTGTCGAGCTTCCACCGTGTCGGTCCGCAGGAGCGCGGCGTCGTCACCTTCCTCGGCAGCTATTCGCGCACGGTCGAGCCCGGCATTGCGCTGACGCTTCCCGCACCGATCGAATCGTTCGAGACCGTCGACGTGCAGAACATCCGCACCATCGATATTCCGGCGGCCGGCACGCAGGAAAACCTAATCCTCACCGGCGACCAGAATCTGGTCGATCTCGCTTATTCGGTGCGCTGGACGATCAAGGACCCGACGCTCTACCTGTTCCAGCTCGCCGATCCCGAGGCGACGATCCGCGAAGCCGCCGAGGCCGCAATGCGCGCGAGCGTCGCCGAAGTGACGCTCGACGATGCGATCGGCCCCGGCCGTATCGAGGTCGAGCAGAAGGTCGAGCAGCGGATGAAGGAGCTGCTCGATAGCTATCGTTCGGGCATCCAGGTGCAGGGCGTCGCGATCAAGAAGGCCGACCCGCCCGAAGCGGTGAACGAGGCGTTCAAGGCCGTGTCCGCCGCGCAGCAGGAAGCGCAGACCTATCTCAACGAGGCGCGCGCCTATGCGCAGCAGCTCACTGCCGCTGCCCAGGGCGAGGCCGCTGCGTTCGACAAGGTGTACGAGGAATATCGCCTCGCGCCCGAAGTGACGCGCCGCCGCATGTATTACGAGACCATGGAGCGCGTGCTGTCCAAGCTTGACAAGACGATCATCGAACCGGGCAACGTGACCCCGTATCTGCCGCTGCCCGAGCTGCGCAAGAAGATGCAGGAGAGCACCACCGTGGAAGCCCCGCGTGCGCAGGGAGGGTCGAACTGATGAACGGCCTGATGCAACGCCCCATGCTGCTGCTGGGCCTTCTCGCCCTGCTGCTGATCGTTATCGCCAGCTCGGTCGCGATCGTGCCCGAGACCAAGCAGGCGGTAATCGTCCGCTTCGGTCAGCCGGTGCGCACCTTCAACGTCTATCGCGACAATGAGGAATTCGGGAAGACCGGTGCGGGCCTGATCGCACGCATTCCCTTCGCCGAACAGATCGTGTGGGTCGACAAGCGCGTGATTGCGGTCGAGATGGAGCAGCAGCAGGTGCTCTCCACCGACCAGCTGCGGCTAGAGGTGGACGCCTATGCCCGCTTCCGCATCGTCGATCCCGAGCGCATGTACGTGTCCGCCGGCAGCGTCGAACGGGTCGCGGCAGAGCTGCGTCCGATCCTGGGTTCGGCGCTGCGCAACGAGCTTGGCAAGCGGCAGTTCGCGGCATTGCTGAGCCCCGAGCGCGGCGGCATCATGGACCGCATCCAGGCCGGGCTCGATCGCATCGCGGCGCAGTACGGCGCGCAGATCGTCGATGTGCAGATCAAGCGCGCCGACCTGCCCCAGGGCACGCCGCTGCAGAGCGCCTTCCAGCGCATGCGCACCGCGCGCGAGCAGGAGGCGCGCACCATCACCGCGCAGGGTCAGAAGAACGCCCAGATCATCCGGGCGGAAGCCGATGCATCCGCATCGCGTACCTATGCCAACAGCTTCGGCAAGGATCCGTCCTTCTATGAATTCTACCGCGCGATGCAGAGCTATGAGCGGACGTTCCTGGGCGGATCGGGCGACACCTCGATCATCCTGTCGCCGAACAACGAATATCTGCGGGAATTTCAGGGTCGGGGGAACCGATAACAGCCTGGGCGCGTGAATGCGCGCCCGCCATTCAATCTGCGTTCAGGCGTGGATTGCAAACCGAATATTGCCATGGCGTGTGCCGGTTTTCCGGCGTTCTGGGGCACGCCGATGGTCGCTTCTTGTGGATGAAGAGGATTTGTACGTGCGATATGCCTATGCAGTGACGTCGGCCCTTTTGCTGGGTGGCAGCGCGATCGTTCTGGCGACCGGCCAGCCGCTGGGCGCGCAGGTGGCGCAGAACGACCAGAGCGCGATGCTCGCCGCCGCTCCCCGGCCCGGCGCGCCGATGAGCTTTGCCGATCTGACCGAGCAGTTGCAGCCTGCCGTGGTCAATATCTCGACGCGCCAGCGCGTGCGCGTGCCCAACAACCCGTTTGCCGGAACCCCGTTCGGCGGCCTGTTCGGCGCACCCGAGGGCGGTGGCGGCGGCACCCGCGAGGCGCAGTCGCTGGGTTCGGGCTTCATCATCTCGGCCGACGGCTATGTCGTCACCAACAATCACGTGATCGCCGCCGAGGGCAATGCGTCGGTCGAATCGATCACCGTGACCATGCCCGACGGCACCGAATATCCCGCCCGGCTGATCGGCCGCGATCCGCAGTCGGACCTTGCCGTGCTCAAGATCAGCGGCACCAAGCCCTTCCCGTTCGTGCGCTTCGGCGATTCGACCAAGACGCGCGTCGGCGACTGGATCATCGCGATCGGCAATCCCTTCGGCCTCGGTGGCACGGTGACCTCGGGCATCATCTCGGCGGTCTATCGCAATACCGGCCAGGGCGGCGCCTATGACCGCTATCTGCAGACCGACGCCGCGATCAACCGGGGCAATTCGGGCGGCCCGATGTTCGACCTCAACGGCAATGTCATCGGCATCAACAACGCCATCATCTCGCCCACCGGCGGCAGCGTCGGCATCGGCTTTGCGATTCCCGCAGAGGTCGCCGCCCCGATCGTCGAGAAGCTGCGCAGTGGTGCTGCGATCGAGCGCGGCTATCTGGGCATCGGCATCAACCCGCTGACCGATGACCTTGCGGCATCGCTCGGCCTGCCCAAGCGTCGCGGCGAGTTCGTCCAGCGCGTCGAGCCGGGCGAGGCTGCCGAAAAGGCGGGTATCAAAGCGGGCGACGTCGTCGTTTCGGTCGATGGCAAGGATGTCACGCCCGACCAGACGCTGTCGTTCATTGTCGCCAATACCGCGCCGGGCAAGAAGATCCCGGTGGTCGTGATCCGCAATGGCGAGCGGCTGACGCTCAACGCCACCGTGGGCCGCCGTCCGAGCGAGGAAGAGCTCGCCGCGCAGACCTTCAACCCCGAAGCGGCAGAGGATTTCTCCGATCAGGATGAGCAGGACAGCGAAACCGCCACCCGCCAGGCGCTGGGCATGGCGGTGACCGAGCTGACGCCGCAGATCGCGCGCCAGATCGGCGTGCCGCCCGAGATCAAGGGCGTGGTCGTGGCGGCGGTCGATCCGTCGGGCGATGCGGCAACCAAGGGTATCCGTCGCGGTGACGTGATTCTGTCGATCAACAACCGTCCGGTGGTCACCTCGGCCGAGGTCGACCGCGTGATCGCCGAGGCGCGCTCGGCCAATCGCGAGGCCGTGCTGCTGCGCGTGCAGCGCCGCACCGGCCAGCCGCAGTTCCTGCCGGTGCGCCTGCGCACCAAGTAACGGCGAATTTTTCGCGAGAATGCAAAGGGGCGGTGCCGCAGGGTGCCGCCCTTTTTTTGTTATCTCACCCGAAACAAATACCACCCGACACTTCCCGTCCGCGTCAACTTGTCTTGCGCGCGACGCCTTCCTAGTGTGGCCTCGAATGCACCGATTTCCGGGCAAGGAGGAGGATGAATATGGGTCGTATCGCAATCGTGACTGGCGGAACCCGCGGCATTGGCGAGGCGATCAGCCTGGCGCTCAAGGATGCCGGCGCGCATGTCATCGCCAGCTATGGTGGCAATGACGAGGCGGCCCGGGCCTTTTCCGATCGCACCGGCATTGCCGTGCAGAAATGGGATGTGGGCGATCATCAGCAGAGCATGGATGCGGTCGCGAAGATCGAGGCGGATTACGGCCCGGTCGACATTCTGGTCAACAATGCCGGCATCACCCGCGATGCCACGATGATGAAGATGACCTGGGAACAGTGGGACGAGGTGATTCGCGTCGACCTCACCGGCTGCTTCAACATGGCCAAGGCGTGCTTCCCCGGCATGCGCACGCGCGGCTGGGGCCGCATCGTCAATATCGGCTCGGTCAACGGCCAGGGCGGGCAGATCGGCCAGGTCAACTATGCCGCCGCCAAATCGGGAATCCATGGCTTCACCAAGTCGCTGGCGATGGAAGGCGCGAAATATGGCGTCACCGCCAACGCGATCGCGCCGGGCTATATCGCCACCGAAATGCTCTCGACCATTCCGCAGAACGTGATGGACAAGATCGTCGCGCAAATCCCGGTCGGACGGCTCGGCCAGGCCGAGGAAATCGCGCGCGGCGTGGTGTTCCTGACCGCCGAAGAGGCCGCGTTCATCACCGGATCGACGCTGTCGATCAACGGCGGCCAGCACATGTACTGATTTGGCCCAGCAGCCACCAGAAGGGCCGCGCCGGGATGCCGTCGCGGCCCTTTTTGCGTCAGTTGCGCGCGAACATCCCTGCGATCAGCCCACGCTTGCCGCCACCTGACTTGAGCACGTTGCGGCGGAACAGCCGTGCGCCGAAGCGGATCAGCAGCAGCACCCAGAAGGCCTGCCAGCCAAGCGCGAGCAGATGCTGCCACAGCACGCCCTGCTGCGCTGCGCGCGCGAGCATCGCGAAAGGCGAGCTGAACGGAAAGATCGCCGCAAACAGTTCGATCGGTTCACCCAGTCGCGTGATCGAGAACGAGGCCAGGAAGAAGAACACCAGCTGGCCCATGGTCGCGGGCATCGACAATGTCTGCACCTCGCGGACGGTGCTCGCCATCGAACCGATGCCGAGGAACAGCGATCCGAGCAGCAGATAGGCCATGGCGAAATAGGCGACGCCGAGCGCGAGGAAGGCGGGCCAGCCGATCGCGGGGAGTGGCAGTTGCGGCAGGCCGTCTGCGGCAAGCAGGATGGCAACCAGCGCCAACGAGGTCCAGCAGGCAATGCCGATCAGCGCCATGCCCAGCATCGCGAACAGCTTGCCGAGAAAGATCGCGTCGATCGGTACCGCTGCGGCGAGAATCTCGATGATCTTGTTGGTCTTTTCCTCGACCAGATTCGACAAAACCATGCCTGCAAGCAGCATGGTGAGCAGCACCAGCAACGCCTGGCCGACCTGCGCGGTCACCAGCCGGCCCTGCTCGACCGAGCCGCTGCTCTCGGCCACCAGCCGCGTCGTGATCCGCGCCGGGGCGGCGCTATCGCCCTCGCGCGCGCGTTCGACCAAAAGCTCGAGCGGGCCTTTCCACCGCTCCACCTCGTCCCTGGTACCGATCAGCCTCGGCTCGGCCAGGCTTCCGGTCAGCACGCCCAGATAGCGCGTGTCCTTGCCCGAAGCGATCACGCTGTCGGGATCGCCTGTTTCGACCGCAACAAGCACAGGAACGCGCGGCTCGCCCAGCTGCTTCGCCAGGCTGGCGCGCGCCTCGAGCGCGGCCGCACTGTCGGCCGCATCCATCACCAGCGCGAAGCTGTTCTTGTCGATGTCGCGCGCGACCTGTCCACCGATGCTGCCCGCCGCGATGCCGATCGCCAGCGGGAAGATCGGGCCGAGCAGGAAGAAGAAGAACGCCTTGGAAAAGATGATCGCGGCAAAGTCGCGCCGGGCGATGACCCAGGAGGCGCGCAGGAGTTCAGGCATCGGCGCTCTCCTGCTGCTGGTCTTCCTCGAGCTGGCGCGCGGCATCGGCTCCGGCGATCGCGACAAAGGCATCGTGCAGCCCGGGCCGCTCGATCGAAAGCGACTGAATGCCCGCCTCGCCCTCGATCAGCGCGCGCAGCAGCGGCTCGACCCCGGTTTCGGGCAGGGTGAAATGCCAGAAATGCCCCTCGGGCACCGCATCGGCGGGAATTGCCGCGCGCCAGGGTCCATCCAGCGCGCGTGTCTCGAGCCGCACCTGCGGACGCAGCCGGTCGCGCGCTTCGGATACGGAACCGGCAAAGGGCACCTTGCCGCCCGCGATGATCGCGATTCGCTCGCACAGCCGTTCGGCATGCGCGATGACATGCGTCGAAAAGATCACGGTGACGCCGCGCGCCGCCTGGGCGCGGATCATCCGTTCGAGCTTGGCCTGGTTGAGTGCATCGAGGCCGGAAAATGGCTCGTCGAGCACGATCAGCTCGGGCTCGTGCACCAGGGTGCCGAGCAGCTGCACCGTCTGCGCCATGCCCTTGGACAAGGTGCGCACCTCCTTGTCCGCCGCCTTGCCCAGGCCATGCTCCTCGAGCATCGCACGCCCGCGCTTGCGCCCCTCGGCGAGCGGCAGCCCGCGCAGCGCGCCCATGAAGGCAATGGCATCATAGGCCTTCATCGAAGGGTAAAGCCCGCGCTCCTCGGGCAGATAGCCGACCCGGCGCGCGACATCGAGCGGATGATCGGTGCCGAGCAGGGTGCGCGTTCCCTCATCGGGATCGACGATACCCAACAGCATGCGCAGCGTGGTCGTCTTGCCCGCACCATTGGGCCCCAATATGCCGAAGATGCTGCCGGCGGGAACGGTGAGGTCCACCCCGTCCACCGCGCGCTGCCGCCCGAAAATCTTGACGAGGCCATGCGCTTCGATGGCGTTGGCGGTCACGGGCGATCCTTGCTCAAGCGTCTCTCCGGGCGGGCCGTCGCACTTGGTGGAAGCCCATGAATCGGGTAGCGGATGAGCATGGCGAGCGGCAAGCGAAACCTTGAGGCCGAGATAGCAGCAGAAGCGGCGAAGCTGGGCTTTGCCGATTGCGGCTTCGCGCCTGCCGCTCTCGGCCCGGAAAACGCCGCGCGCTTCCAGGCCTGGCTCGATGCGGGCTGCCATGGCGACATGCTGTGGATGGAGGGGCGCAGCCACCAGCGCGCCGAGCCCAAGGTGCTGTGGAGCGATGTGCGATCGGTCATCATGCTGGGCATGAGCTATGCGCCGGGACGCGATCCGTTCGCGCTGGAGGCGCAAGCGGATCGGGGCCGCATCTCGGTCTATGCGCAGGGCGGGGACTATCACAAGACGGTGAAGTCCGCGCTCAAGGCGCTCGCCCGCTGGATCGTCGCGCAGGCGGAAGACGTGCAGGTGAAAGTGTTCGTCGATACCGCGCCGGTGATGGAAAAGCCGCTGGCGATGGCGGCAGGCCTCGGCTGGCAGGGCAAGCACACCAACCTGGTCAGCCGCAGCCATGGCAGCTGGCTGTTCCTCGGCGCGATCTACACCACGCTGGAGCTGGCACCGAGCGGGGCAGGGCGCGATCGCTGCGGATCGTGCACCGCCTGCCAGGACATCTGCCCGACCGATGCGTTCCCCGCGCCCTACAGGCTCGATGCGCGACGCTGCATCTCGTATCTGACGATCGAGCATGAAGGACCCATTCCGGCCGAGCTGCGCGCAGGCATCGGCAACCATGTCTATGGCTGCGACGATTGCCTGGCGGTCTGCCCGTGGAACAAGTTTGCCGATGCGGCGCACCGGAACCAAGCGTTCCTTCCGCGCGCGGAGCTGGTCGCGCCCTCGCTCGCCGATCTGCTTAGCCTCGACGACGCCGCGTTCCGGGCGCTGTTCTCGGGCTCGCCGATCAAGCGCAGCGGGCGCGGGCGGATGGTGCGCAACGCTCTGATTGCGGCGGGCAATAGCGGCGATGGCGCATTGATCGCGCCGGTGGCAGTGCTTCTCGACGACGCGGACCCGGTGGTGCGCGGCGCGGCGGTCTGGGCACTGTCGAGGCTCGATCCGGCGCGGGCGGGGGCCGAACGCGCGGCCAGGGCTGCGCACGAAACCGATCCGCAGGTGATCGCCGAATGGCAGCTTGCCGACGCGCCGCAGCCGGTCTAGGCGCAGCTTCATCATGCGCCCGCCCTTCGATCATGTCCGCACCTGGATCTTCGATCTCGACAACACGCTCTATCCGGCGGAGACCGACCTGTTCGCGCTGATCGACGAGCGCATGGGGCAATATGTCTCCGATCTGATGCAGGTCGATCTCGCCGAGGCGCGGCGAATCCAGAAGGATTATTATTACCGGCACGGCACGACGCTGGCCGGCCTGATGCTCGACCATGGCGTCGATCCGCACCATTTCCTCGATTATGTCCACGATATCGACATGGGCCGCGTTTCGCCCTGTTCGATCACCGCGCAGGGCCTGGCGCGGCTGCCGGGGCGCAAGCTCATCTTCACCAATGGCGATGTCAAATATGCCTCGCGGGTGCTCGACCGGCTCGGTCTCGTGGACCAGTTCGAGGCGATCCACGACATCCACGCGACGCAATACCGGCCCAAGCCGGATGTCGCTGCCTATGCAAGCCTGGTCGATGCGCTCGACATCGATCCTGCGAGCGCCCTGTTCGTCGACGATCTGGCGCGCAACCTCAGACCCGCCAAGCAGCTCGGCATGACCACGGTGTGGATGAACAACGGCTCGGACGGCGGCAATCACGAGCACGATCACAGCTATATCGACCATGAAATTACCGCGCTGGGCGAGTGGCTCGCGGCGCTGACCGAGGAGACTTCTGCATGACCGACACCCTGCAAACCCGGATCGAAGCCGCCTGGGAAGGCCGCGACACGATGGACACCGGCCCCGACAGCGCGGTTCGCGCCGATGTGGCAGAAGCGCTGAACCTGCTCGACAGCGGAGCCGCGCGCGTCGCCGAGCCCGATGGCCAGGGCGGCTGGCAGGTCAACCAGTGGCTCAAGAAGGCGGTGCTGCTCTCGTTCCGCCTCAACCCGATGGACCTGATCAGCGGCGCGCCCGGCGGGGCGAGCTGGTGGGACAAGGTGCCGAGCAAGTTCGACGGCTGGAGCGCGGACGAGTTCAAGGCGGCCGGTTTCCGCGCGGTTCCCGGTGCGGTCGCGCGACGCGGTGCGTTCATCGCCAAGGACGCGGTGCTGATGCCCAGCTTCGTCAATATCGGCGCGCATGTCGGTGAAGGCACGATGGTCGATACCTGGGCCACCGTCGGCAGCTGCGCGCAGATCGGCCGCAACGTGCATATCTCGGGCGGCGTCGGCATCGGCGGCGTGCTCGAGCCGCTTCAGGCCGGGCCGGTGATCATCGAGGACAATTGCTTTATCGGCGCACGTTCGGAAGTGGCTGAGGGCGTGATCGTCGGCGAGGGCGCGGTGCTTTCGATGGGCGTGTATCTCGGCGCGTCCACGAAGATCGTCGACCGCGCCACAGGCGAGGTGCATTATGGCAAGGTGCCGCCCTATGCAGTGGTCGTGCCCGGCGCGATGCCCGGCAAGCCGCTGCCCGATGGCACGCCCGGCCCGTCGCTCTATTGCGCGGTGATCGTCAAGACGGTGGACGCGCAGACGCGTTCGAAGACCGGCATCAACGAGCTGCTGCGGAGCTGATGGCGCGCGGGGGGCCTATAGGCAAACCTATCCCCCCAGCCGCTCCAGCGCCCGGCCCTTGCCGATCAGCGGCAGCAGCTCTGCCATGTCGGGACCATGGTCCATGCCAGTGAGCGCGCGGCGTAGCGGCAGGAACAGCGTCTTGCCCTTGCGCCCGGTGCTGGCCTTGAGCGCTTCGGTCCAGTCCTTCCAGACCATGGGGCCGAATTCGAGCCCCTCAAGAACAGTGCGCGCCTCGCCCAGATAGGCGGTATCGTCCGGCTCGGGCGCGGGCGCGTCGACCGGCCCGGTGATGATCCGCCAGTAATCGCCGACCTCGCCCAGATGCGCGATATTGGGGCGGATAGCGTGCCAGATCGCCTCGTCGATTTCGCCCGGCAGCTGGTCCGCGACCGATGCGAAATCGGCGCTGTGGACAAGCTGGCGGTTGATCCGCTCCAGATCCTCCTCGGCAAAGCGCGCGGGCGCACGCCCGAAGCGTGCAAAGTCGAACGTCTCGAGCAGCGCGGCGCGGTCGTGCAACGGCTCGACCGGGTCCGAGGTGCCCAGCCGGGCGAGCAGCGCGACGATCGCCTGGGGTAATATGTGCTTCTCGCGCAGTTCGCCCACGCCCAGCGAGCCCAATCGCTTGGAGAGCTTGCCCTCCGCGCCGGTCAGCAGCGCCTCGTGCGCGAACGCCGGCGGGGTGCTGCCCAACGCGGTGAACATCTGCAGCTGGACGGCGGTGTTCGAGACATGATCCTCGCCGCGCACGACATGCGTGATGGCCATGTCGACATCATCGATCGCGGACGGCAGCATGTACAGCCAGCTGCCATCGGCGCGGCGGATGACGGGATCTGACAGGCTTGCTGCATCGAACTTCTGCGCGCCCCGGATCAGGTCGTCCCAGGCGATCGGCTCGTCATGATCGAGCCTGAACCGCCAGTGCGGTTTCAGCCCCTGCGCTTCGAGATCGGAACGCTCGGCCTCGGTCAGGTTGAGCGCAGCGCGATCATAGACCGGCGGCAGGCCGCGTCCCAAAGCGATCTTGCGCTTGAGGTCGAGCTCCTGCGCGGTCTCATAGCACGGATAGACCCGGCCCGCGGCGCGCAGCTTGTCGAACGCCGCCTCGTATAGCGCTGAGCGCTCGGACTGGCGATATTCGGCATCGGGAGCGAGCCCCAGCCAGGCGAGGTCCGCGCGGATCCCCTCGACATATTCCTCCCGGCTGCGCTCGGCATCGGTATCGTCGATGCGCAGGATGAAGCGGCCTTCGGTCTTCTTCGCCCACATCCAGTTATGCAGCGCGGTGCGGATATTGCCGATATGCAGATGCCCGGTGGGGGACGGGGCGAAACGGGTGATGGTCATGGGGTAAGGGGGCTCGTTCTTGGGGGCAGTCGAAGATCGCCCGATCACGCCGCAGATTGCAGCGGTTCGACATCAGGCTGGTCATGACCCAGCGCCATGGCAAGATCATAGTTCGCCTGCAAGCTGATCCAGAACCGCGCGGTGCTGACCCCGGCACGCTCAAGCCGGATCGCGAGATCAGGACTGATCGCCGCGCGGCCATTGACGACACGCGAAAGCGCCACGCGCGACATGCCCAGCTTGCGGGCGGTTTCGGTGACGCCCAGGCCCAGCGGCGCAATGACATCATCGCGCAGCATCAGTCCGGGATGGGGCGGGGTCTTCATCATAGCAATCAGCCTCAATGATAATCCTGATAGTCGACAAGTTCGACATCGACTCCGACAAAGCAGAAGGTCACACGCCAGTTCCCGTTCACCCAGATCGACCAATGTCCCGCCAGATCGCCCTTGAGCGGATGCAGACGATAGGACGGAAGGTTGAGTTCCGCCGGAGCCGTGGCGACGTCCAGTGCTGCCAATATGCTGAGCAGCTTGGCCTTGTGCGCGGCCTGAATGCCTCTGGTCGATCCGGTTTCGTACAGCAGGCGCAAGCCCTTGTGGCGGAAGCTGACGATCACGTTGCTTCTATATCGCGTAACGATACAAGATGCAAGTCTATCCCGTCCGGAACCGGTTGGTGATCGGATAGCGCCGGTCGCGGCCGAAATTGCGGATCCCCAGCTTTACCCCCGGCGGCGCCTGGCGGCGCTTGTATTCGGCGAGGTAGAGCAACCGCTCGATCCGGGTGACGGTCGCCTCGTCAAAGCCGCGCGCGACGATCTCGGCGACGCTCAGCTCCTCCTCGACCAGGCCGTGCAGGATCGGGTCGAGGATTTCATAGGGCGGCAGGCTGTCGTCGTCGCGCTGATCGGGGCGCAGCTCTGCGCTGGGCGGCTTGGTGATGACGCTTTCGGGCATGACCGGGCCGTCGGGGCCAAGTCCGAGCGGCGGCTTGTTGGCATTGCGCCAGCGCGACAGGTCGAACACGGTGAGCTTATAGGCGTCCTTCAGCACATTATAGCCGCCCGACATGTCGCCATAGATGGTGGCATAGCCGACGCTCATCTCGCTCTTGTTGCCGGTGGTAAGCAGCATCGGACCGAACTTGTTGCTCAGCCCCATCAGCGTGACCGCACGGATGCGCGACTGGATATTCTCTTCGGCGAGGTCCGGGGCGCGGCCTTCAAAGCTGGGGGCCAGCATTGCATCGAAGGCATCGACCGCGGGCGTGATTCTGATCGTGTCGAGCCGACAGCCCAGCAGCCGCGCGCATTCGGCGGCATCGTCGAGGCTGGCTTGGCTGGTATAGCGGCTTGGCAGCATCACGCACCACACCCGGTCCGCCCCCAGCGCATCGACCGCGACCGCAGCGGACAGCGCGCTGTCGATCCCGCCCGACAGGCCGAGCACCACGCCCGGGAAGCCATTGGCATTCACATAATCGCGAAGCCCCACGATCATCGCGTGATAGACGTCCTGCGGAAATGGATCGAGCGAATGGATCTCGCCTGGCGCGCAGACCCAGCCGCTTTGCCCTCGCGTCCATTCGGTGCGTACGGTCGCCGCTTCCCAGTCGGGCAGTTGATGCGCCAGAGCGCCGTCCGCATTGACCACGAACGAGGCGCCGTCGAACACGAGCTCGTCCTGCCCGCCGATACGGTTGAGGAACACGAGCGGCAATCCGGTTTCTGCGACGCGGGCGCGCGCCACATTGTGCAGGCGGCGGTCGTCTTTCTCGATCTCGTAGGGGCTGCCATGCGGCGCGATCAGCAATTCGGCGCCCATCGCTTTCAGATGCCCGCACACCTTGGGGAACCAGATATCCTCGCACAGCGGCAGGCCCAGCATCACGCCCCGGAACGGCACCGGCGACTGCAGCGGGGCCGAAGCGAACAGCCGCTTTTCGTCGAACGTGCCGTAATTGGGCAGTTCGTGCTTCAGCCGCACCGCCGCAATCGCTCCGCCGTCGAGCAGCGCGATGCCGTTGTACAGCGCGCCCTCACGCTGGAACACGCTGCCCACCAGCATTGCGGGGCCGCCATCTGCCGTGGCCGCCGCGAGCCGCTCGAGCTCCGCCTCGGCGCGTGCGATCAGCGCAGGTTTCAGCACCAGGTCTTCGGGCGGATAGCCGATCAGCTGCAACTCGGGAAAGACGACAAGGTCGCAATCCTGCGCCTCGGCGCGCGCCTGCAGCATCGCATCGGCATTGCGTGCCAGATCGCCCATGGTCTGCCCGCACTGGACAAGCGTGATGATAAGCCGGTCGGTCATGGCTGCGGGATAGGGGCTGGCCAGGGGAGCGGCAACAGCTTTTGATGGGAAGGGGAGAGCCGCCGCCTGCATTTCATCAAAGTTTCATCTTCCGGTTTGCGGACCATCTGGCTAAGGCGGGCGCGATCAAGGCAACGGGGAAGCCATATGAAAATCCTTTCCGGCAACAGCAACCTGCCGCTGGCGCGCTCCATTGCCGCCTATCTGGAAATGCCGCTGACCGATGCCAGCGTCCGCCGCTTTGCCGACGAGGAAATCTTCGTCGAAATCCACGAGAATGTGCGCGGCGAAGACGTGTTCGTCATCCAGTCGACCGGCTATCCCGCTAACGACAATCTGATGGAACTGCTGATCTGCATCGATGCATTGAAGCGTGCATCGGCGCGGCGCATCACCGCAGTGATCCCCTATTTCGGCTATGCCCGGCAGGACCGCAAGCCCGGCCCGCGCACGCCGATCTCGGCCAAGCTGGTCGCCAATCTGATCACTGTCGCAGGCGCCGACCGCGTGCTTTCGGTCGATCTGCACGCCGGACAGATCCAGGGCTTTTTCGATATCCCCACCGACAACCTTTATGCCGCGCCGGTGATGGCGGCGGACATCCAGGCGCGGTTCGGCGAGCACAAGCTGATGGTCGTCTCGCCCGACGTGGGCGGCGTGGTGCGCGCGCGTGCGCTCGCCAAGCGGCTCGACAACGCGCCGCTGGCGATCGTCGACAAGCGCCGCGAACGCCCGGGCGAATCGGAAGTTATGAACATCATCGGCAATGTCGAAGGGCGCTTCTGCATCCTCATCGATGACATCGTCGATTCGGGCGGAACCTTGTGCAACGCGGCCCAGGCGCTGAAGGATGCCGGCGCGGTCGATGTGGTCAGCTATGTGACGCACGGCGTGCTGTCGGGCGGCGCGGTCGCACGCGTCAACAACAGCGCGCTGAAGGAACTGGTCATCACCGATTCGATCCAGGCGACCGAGGCCGTCACCGAATCGAGCCGCATCCGCAGTCTGCCGATGGCAGCGCTGATCGGCGAGGCGATCCGCCGCATCGCCGACGAAAGCTCGGTTTCCAGCCTGTTCGACTGATCGGCCCGTGCGCCCGAGCCTGCCCGTGCTGATCGCGCTGGCAGCGGGGCTGGGCGCTTGCGCTTCTCCCGGTCCGCAGGGTGCCGTGGTGTATCAGCCCAAGCCAGGCATCACCGAGGTTCTGTCCGGACCGATTCAGGCCGCGCCCGGCCATCACCTTGTGACCGGTGATCTGAATATTCCCGCCAATGCCCCGATTCCGCGCCATTACCATCATGGCGAGGAATTTCTCTACATCCTCGGCGGCAGCACGGTGATCGTGCGCGAAGGCCAGGGCGAACTGACCTTGCTGCCCGGGCAGGCGATCCGCATCGCGCCGGGCACCGTGCACTGGGGCAGGGCGGGGCCGCAAGGCCTGCGCGCGGTTTCGAGCTGGGTCGTGCCCGATGGCCAGCCGCTGCGCGTGGCCGTGCCGGAGCAAACGGGCACGGCGCGTTGAGCGATTATCTCGAACGCTATCTCGCACGGCTGGCTCTGACGCAGCGGCCAGCGGCCGATCTCGCCGGGCTCGATGCGCTGCTCTGGGCGCAGCGGCTCGCCATTCCTTATGATGCGCTTGACCCCAGGCTCGGGCGCGGGGTCGATGTCGCGCCCGATGCGATTGCCGCCAAGCTCTTCTCGGGAACGCGCGGCGGCTATTGCTTCGAGCTCAACCCGCTGTTCCAGCGCGGGCTCGAGGCGCTGGGTTTTCGCGTCGATCCGCTGCTCGCCCGCGTCTGGTTCCGCCAGCAGCCGGGCGATCCGGTTCCGCCGCGCACGCATATCGTGCTGGCCGTCTGGCTCGAGGGCGAGCGCTGGCTTGCCGATGCGGGCTTTGGCGGCGGGCATGTCCCCGCGATGCGGATCGCCGATGGGGCACAGGCCGCAGGCAATGACGGCGCGGTCCATCGGCTGCGCCACGACGACATGTTCGGCTGGATGCTCGAGCGCCATTTCGGCGGCGAGGTCCGCCCGCAATACAGCTTCACCGACGAGCTTGCCCATCCCACCGATATCGCCATGTCCAACCACTGGACCGCGACCTCGCCCGAATCGCGCTTCATCCGCAACGTGCTGGTCAGCCAGGTGACGCGCAACGGGCTCAAGTCGATCACCAACGATCAGTTCAGCGTCCAGCGCGGGGCGGAGACCGAGCGATTGCCGATTGCCGGTGTCGGGGCGATGCGCGCCCTGCTCGCGGACGAATTCGGCATACTGCTGTCCGACGCCGAGGTGGCGGCGCTCGGCCTGTTCTGACGCCATCGCCTCTGGCCAAGCGTTCCGTCAGTCCCTAGCTAGATCATCATGATACACAGCAAGGATATCGAGCTCGCGCAGCGGCTCGCCGATGCGGCGGGGGAGGCGATCCGTCCCTTTTACCGCGCCGATTTCACCACCGATCGCAAGGCCGATGCGTCGCCCGTGACCGAGGCCGATCGCGCTGCCGAGGCGGCGATGCGCGCCATCCTCGATGCCGAGGCCCCGCGAGACGGTGTGATCGGTGAGGAATATGGCGAGAAGCCCGGAACGACGGGCCGGGTCTGGGTGCTCGATCCGATCGACGGCACGACGAGCTTCATCGCCGGACGCCCGATATTCGGCACCTTGATCGCCTTGATCGCCGAGGAATGGCCGGTGCTGGGCGTGATCGACCAGCCGATCGGGCGCGAGCGCTGGGTCGGCGCGACCGGTCGCGGCACCACGTTCAACGGCAGGCCGGTCAAGGCGCGGCTCTGCCCCGAGATCGGCGATGCGGTGCTCGCCACCACCAGCCCGCACCTGTTCAGCGATCATGACGCGATGCATTTCATGGCGCTCGCCAAGCAATGTGATACGCGGCGGCTGATCTGGGGCGGCGATTGCTATAATTATGCGCTGGTCGCGCAAGGATCGGTCGATCTGGTCTGCGAAAGCGGGCTCAAGCTGCACGATTTCGCCGCTCTGGTCCCCGTGGTCGAAGGCGCAGGCGGGCATATGTGCGATTGGAACGGCGATCCGCTGCACAAGGACAGCGACGGACGTGTCGTCGCGATGGGCGATCCGGCGCGGCTCGAAGATGTGCTCGAGGCGCTGTCGCAGCACGATCACTGACATGGAATGTCCCCCGCCCGCCGTGTCCAGGCGGCATGGCGGGGGACGGGTGGCGCTCCAACAGGGGGCGGAGCGCCGAACCTGACTACCGGGCGCTGGCGACCTGTTTCGTGTCGATCGCCCTCGTATTGTCGCCGATCAGCTTCTGCGCCTCTGCAATGGCCTTGGCCGGGCTCAGCTTGCCCTCGACAATCTCGTCCGCCATCGTCAGCAGCCGGGCGCTGATAATGGTTCCGGCCTGTGCTTCTTCCTGGATCGCGATGCCGCCCTTGGTGCTCGCCACCTTGTCCCATTCGGCGCGCACAGCGGCCCAATAGTCCTTGGTCGCGGCCCAGTAATCGTCCGCTGCCTTGACGTTATAGCCATCGAACTTGGTGTAGGTGTTGAGCACATATTCCTGGACGATCGGCTGCAGCTTTCCGTCCTTCACGCCCATTTTCATATTGTCCTGCCAGTGCACCCAGCCATCGGGCGTGGGTTGGTGGCGGTTGATCGCGTAATAGCGGTCATAGACCGGGTTGCGCACCGCATCGCGCCGGGCGAGCGGACGCCAGGTCCAGTTGGAGCGCCAGCGGCGCACCCCGCCCTGCTGCTCGAACTGGCCCCAGCCGGCATAGCGCGGGCTGTCATCGACCTGCCACACGGTCTGCGACCAGCGACCGCGCCGCATCTTTTCGGGCACGTCCTCCCAGGTCCAGGCATTGCGGTCGGAATAGACCAGCACCTTGGCGGGCTCGTACTCCCAGTCCTGCCGCCAGTGCTTGGTGATGTGCGGCTTGCCGTCGATCTCGCTGACCAGAATGTGCTGCAGCACGATGCGGCGGCCGGTATCCTCGATCACGCGCACGACCTCGTGCCCGCCCGAAATCTTGCGGTCGAGCGGGGTGTAGCCGCTGGTCCAGGGCGTCGCTTCCTGCATGTCGAAGCGCACCTTGAAATTGCCCGCCATCGCCAGGATGTCGGCGCGATCGGCTTCGAAAGCGGCGGCCTCTTCCTGTGCGGGACGTTCGGCAATCGGCGGATGGGCAAGCGCGGTGGTGGAGGCCAGCGCGACGAGGCTGGCGGCGGCAAAGGCGATGATCCTGCTCTTCATATGAGAACCCCTGCTATTTATTGATAACGGTATTGCGACTCAGAAGCGATAAGTCAACGAAACACTGCCGTTGCGGCCCGGCTGGGTAAAGGCATCGGCGATGGTCGTGGTACTGGCGAGCCCGCGCACGTCGGACCACCAGGCGTATTTGGCGTTGGTGAGGTTGAACAGACCCGCACGTAGCGTTACCGGCCCCAGCGCGATGAATGCCGTCGCATCGAGAATGGTGAAGGCCTCGGGGCGGAAGCACGAGGGGGTGCACACGCCCGCGCTGCGTTCCTCGGACTTGCGCGCGCTGTGCGTGGCGATCAGCTGCCCGCCGAACCGTCCCTTCGGGTCGCGCCAGCCGATGCCCGCGACCAGCTTCAGCGGATCGACCGTCGCCAGCGGCACGCGCGTGCCTGCCTGCGGATCGATGACGTCGCCCGTGGCATAAGAGAGTGCGACCTGCCCATTGAGCCCGTTCCTGTCGCGCAGCTCGAGCCGCGCCTCGGCGCCTTCCACCTTCACCCGGTCGAGGTTGATGAACTGGAAGATCGCGGGATTGTTCGGCGTGAAGCCGCCGCCGACCACTTCCTGGCTGATGAAATCCTTGTAGCGCGCGCTGAATGCGGTGGCGCTGAGGCTCACCGCCTCGCTGGTGAAGCGGATGCCGCCCTCGATGCTCTCGCTGCGTTCCGGCCCCAGATCGGCATTGGGGCGCGAGGTATAGCCTTGGGCGAGATTCTCGAAGAACTGGTTGATCTGCGAGGGCTCGGGGGCTCGGAAGCCTTGCGCATAATTGGCAAACAGCCGCACCTCGCTGTTCAGTTTCAGCACCGCGCCCATCTTGGGGCTTAAGCGGTTGCCCGACTGGCCGGTGGTCACGAACGTCGCCGGCAGCAGCGGGTCGCTTTGCGGCGAGAGCTTGTAATAGTCGAAGCGCAGCGCCGGAAACAGCGTGAGCGGGCCGACGCTGATCTCGTCGCCCAAAAAGAGCCCCGCGAGCGTATAGTCGGTCACCGGAAAGGCGGAGGACGGGAAGCGCTCTCCTGCGGGCGGCACGGTACCGTCGCGAAGGCCTTCCTGCCGGGTGAAGCTGGCATCGCCGCCGAAGACCAGCTTGTGCGTCAACGGGCCAGTCGTGAACGCGGCGCGCGCTTCGGCCGAGGCACCATAGACGCGGTTGTCGAAGGTGTTGAGCCGGGTGCGATCGGCGAGCGGGGTGCGGTCTTCCTGCGTGAACTGGCGATCCTTGGCCGATTGCCAGTACAGGCTTGCCCGCGCCAGCTCGATCACGCCGGTGCCTTCCCAGGTCCAGTCGCCCGCCACGCGCCAGCGCTTGCCGGTGTCGCGCGCGACCAGATTGTCGACCGTTGCCGATCGGCCCGAGAGCAGATCGGTGACCATGCGGTTGTCGAGATATTCGCCGGTAAGCCGGAACTTGTGGCCACCGGCGGGGTCCCAGACCAGCCGTGCGGTCGCAGCGTTGCTTTGCCCGTCCTGCGGATTGGGCGTGGTGCGGTTCGCCCCCAGCACGTCATTGGTGCCGCGATTGTCCAGCTCCTCGAAATCGCGCCGCGTATAGGCGATCATGGCCGACAGCTCGCCGCTGCGCCCGGCCAGGATCGCGGTTTCGGCAAACTCGTTGTCGGCGCTGGCATATTGGCCGCGCACGAGGCCAGCGACCGATTTGCCCTTCAGAATGTCCTCGGGATCGCTGAGCGTGAAGCTGACCGCGCCCGCCAGGCCATCGCTGCCATAGAGCGCGGAAGCCGGACCGCGCAGGATCTCGACCGATTTGACCAGTCCGATATCGACCGAATCGCCCCGGCCCACGCTTTGCGCTCCGAAGCTGAAGCCCATCGGCTGGCGCACGCCATCGACCTGGATCAGCACGCGATTGCCGCCGATGCCGCGTATGGTGAAATCCTCATTGCCCGCGCGGCCGGTGGTTCCCAGTGCCGCGCCAAAACGGGCGGGCTGGCGGCGGACGCTGACACCGGGTTCGAAGCGCACCAGGTCCTTGATGTCGGTCGCTAGCTCGTCGGCGATCTCCTCGTCGGTCTTGGCCGAGATGGTGACGGGGGCCTCGTCGATGGTGATGGGCGTGCGCGTGGCCGAAACCACGATGGTGCGCCCGTCGCCAGCCTCGGCTTCGTCGAGCGCCTCGGTCTCACCCTGTGATCTCTCTGCTGCGAGGAGCGGTGCTTGCGCAACACATAGGGCCACCAGCCCTGCCGATACCAACCAACGTGTCATGAAAACCCCTTTTGCTAATGCTAGCGATTCGCAATAGCCTATTAAGTGTTTTCGGCCTGCGGTCAACCGCGCAAGGTCAGGGCATGGAGGATCGGTGCCTGCCATTTGGGGCAGGTTGTGACGTGCGGTCATCGCAATAGGGGCGAGCTGGCCCTCAGGGGATCAGGAAACAGGCTTCAGAAAGGGGTGCCATTTTTGCGGCGTTTGTCGCCCGCACCGTTCTCATGCATGTCGACATCGGGATAATGGCAGGGGCCATTGACGCTCTGGCCGATCACCAGGAACGTGCAATCCACATCGCTTTCGTTGACCAGGCAATGCGCATTGGGCTCGCCCTTGGGAAAGGCCGCGATATCCCCGGCAACCAGCGGCGTTCGGCCATGGTCATCGACCAGCACCGCCTCGCCGGACAGGATCACCAGAATCTCGTCCTCGTTTTCATGCCAGTGGCGCTGGGCAGACCAGGCCCCGGGCTTGAGCACGACATGGCTCGCGCCGAAATCGGTCAGGCCGAGCGCGGGCGACAGGCGGCGATACCAGCGGCCTTGGACCACATCGGCCAGATGCGGCGGATATCCGGTGGCGTTGGTTTGCGGAACCGCTTGCAGGTCGACTTTGGGCATGGCGCGATGTTAGAGCCAGATTTTGATGGAATCAAAAGCTGGCTCTATATTTCTGTTTTGCCGTGATTTCCGAGCCGTGAAATGTTCCATTTCACTCGAAATCA
>NZ_LSHM01000069.1:0-2508 GCF_001557175.1 Blastomonas sp. CCH9-A1 | reverse complement strand
TGTGGACCGGCGTGCAAAAGGGACCCCGTTAGCGGGGTGATCGGCGTCTAAAAGGGACCCCTCATTCTGATGGTGTAGCAGGCTGCCTGGTTTTCCAGGTGGTGAGATCGGGATGTTGGTGGTGGAGACGGTTGTTCGGATACGGCGGGAGCACGCGAGCGGGAAGGCGATCAAGGCGATTGCGCGCGATCTGCGGCTGTCGCGCAAGGTGGTTCGCAAGGCGATCCGGGCGCCGGAAGGCGCGTTCGATTATCGCCGCACGGTTCAACCCCTGCCCCGGCTTGGGCCGTTCCAGGAGCGGCTCGACGTGCTGCTGACGGAGAACGAGGCCCGGCACAGACGCGATCGACTGCGGATGACGCGGATCCATGACCTGCTTTGCCGTGAGGGGTTCGAGGGATCCTACGACGCGGTCCGGCGCTACGCCCGGCGCTGGACGGAAGCGAGGCGCAAGGATGCGGGTGATGGGGCGCCCGCGTTCATCCCGCTCATGTTCAAGCCAGGCGAGGCCTACCAGTTCGACTGGAGCCACGAGGATGTGGAGATCGCGGGCAAGCCGATGCGGGTGAAGGTGGCGCAGATGCGGTTGTGCGCGTCGCGCGCGGTCTACGTCAGGGCCTATCCGCGCGAGACGCAGGAGATGGTGTTCGACGCCCATGCGCGCGGCTTTGCCTTCTTCGGCGGCGTTCCCCTGCGCGGCATCTACGATAACATGAAGACCGCGGTCACCACCGTGTTCGTCGGCAAGGAGCGGGTGTTCAACCGCCGCTTTCTGGTCATGGCCGATCATTACATGGTCGAGCCCACGGCCTGCTCGCCGGCGGCGGGGTGGGAGAAGGGTCAGGTTGAACACCAGGTGCAGACCATCCGAGGCCGCTTCTTCCAGCCTCGCCTGCGCTTTGCCAGCATCGAGGAGCTCAACGGGTGGCTGGAAGCTGAGTGCCTGCGCTGGGCCGCAACGCACGCCCATCCCGAGCAGAAGGAGCTGACCGTCGCCGAGGCGCTGGAGCTCGAGCGGCCAGCCCTGCAGCCGATGCTGGCGCCCTTCGACGGCTTCCACGAGACCACCCATGCCGTGACCGGCACGTGCCTGATCAGCTTCGACCGCAACCGCTACTCGGTCATGGCCAAGGCGGCGCGGCGGGCCGTTCAGGTCCGCGCCTATGCCGACCGCATCGTCGTGCGCCTAGGCGACGAGGTAATCGCCGAGCATGCCCGGCACTTCGGCCGCGACCGGACGATCTATAATCCCTGGCATTACCTGCCAGTGCTGGCGCACAAGCCTGGGGCCTTGCGGAACGGCGCACCCTTCCAGGGGTGGGACCTGCCACCGGCACTGACGCGGTTGCGGCGCAAGCTGGGCGGCGGTGATGACGCCGACCGCCGCTTCGTGCGCGTGCTGGCATCGGTAATGACCGATGGCCTGGAAGCGGTCGAGGCCGCGATCCGGGAGGCGCTTGATAGCGGTGCCGTCAGCGACGAGGTGATCCTCAACATCCTGGCCCGATACCGGGACCCGCCATCCGAGCGCCCCCTGGATGTGGTCGCCGATCTCAAGCTCAGCCACCCGCCGATCGCGGACTGCGCGCGCTACGATACGGTGCGAGGCCTCCATGCAGCGGCATGAGATGATCGAGGCGATGCGCTCACTCGGCCTCAAGGGCATGGCAGGAGCCTTCGACGAGGCGGTCACCACCGGGTTGCAGCGCAAGCGCACGACCCACGAGATCCTGACCGACCTGCTGCGCGCCGAAGCCGCGCATCGTCATGCCGCCTCGATCCGCTACCGCATGACCGCAGCCAAGCTGCCGGTAATCAAGGACCTCGACGCCTTCGCGTTCGAGGGCACCCCGATCAACGAAGAGCTGGTGCGCTCCCTGCACGCAGGTTCGTTCCTACCCGGTCGCCGCAACATCGTGCTCATCGGCGGCACAGGGACCGGCAAGACCCATCTGGCCACTGCGATCACCGCCAGCGTCGTGCGTGCCGGGGCCCGCGGGCGCTACTTCAACACGGTCGATCTCGTCACCAGGCTCGAGGAAGAAGCCCGCATCGGCAAGGCCGGCGCCATCGCCGCGCAGCTCAGCCGGCTTGATCTCGTGGTGCTCGATGAACTGGGCTATCTGCCGTTCGCCCGATCCGGCGGGCAGCTCTTGTTCCACCTGATCAGCAAGCTCTACGAGCAGACCTCGGTCATCATCACCACCAACCTCGCCTTCGGCGAGTGGCCCACCGTGTTCGGCGATCCCAAGATGACCACCGCGCTGCTCGACCGCATCACCCACCATTGCGATATCGTCGAGACAGGCAACGACAGCTGGCGCTTCAAAAACCGCAGCTGACCCAGCCAGAAAACCGCCTTCGCGCTGCTGACGCCTCCGGTCGGGCTACGCCCTCCCTACGCCGCCAGCAGCGCGAAAACCGCGCCCAGCATCAACCACCCAACATCTCAGCAAGGGGGTCCCTTTTGCGCGCCGATAGGGGGTCCCGATTGAACGCCGATTGACA
>NZ_LSHM01000068.1:0-11261 GCF_001557175.1 Blastomonas sp. CCH9-A1 | reverse complement strand
GCGCATTTTCACCCTCACCCAGCTTCGACTAATTCGCTTCGCTCATAAGTCTTCGCAACCCTCTCACTTCAAGGGAGAGGGTTGAATCACCCCATTGACCTGCCGACTCCGCCACGCCACATGCACGCCATGGCTGGCCGTCCCGCTCATCCCAATGATACCAACCCGCGCGCACCCGACCGCTTTCTCGAGGAAGCGGCGACCTACAGCGTGCGCGGTGCCGATGCGCCCGATCTCGACACCGGCATCGCGGCGATCCGCAACACGCTGAAAACGCTGCCGACGCGCCCCGGCGTCTATCGCATGCTCGATGCGCGCGGCGATGTGCTCTATGTCGGCAAGGCGCGCGCGCTGAAGAACCGGGTGACCAATTACACCCAGGTCGACAAGCTGCCGCGGCGCCTGCAGCGCATGGTCTCGCTCACCCGGTCGATGATGATCGTCACCACCAACAGCGAGGCCGAGGCGCTGCTGCTCGAGGCGCAGCTGATCAAGCGCTACCGGCCCGCGTACAACGTGCTGCTGCGCGACGACAAGAGCTTCCCCTATATCCTGCTGCGTGAGGATCACGACTTTCCGCGCATGTCCAAATATCGTGGCGCGCAGAAATACAAGGGCCAGTATTTCGGGCCGTTCGCCAGCGCCGGATCGGTGACCAGCACGCTCAACTCGCTGCAGAAGCTGTTCCTGCTGCGCTCCTGCTCGGACAGCTTTTTCGCCAACCGCTCGCGTCCGTGCCTGCTTTACCAGATCAAGCGGTGCTCCGCGCCCTGCGTCGACCGGATCAGCAAGGAAGACTATGCCGCGCTCGTTGCCGATGCGCGTGCCTTCCTCACCGGCAAGTCCACCGACGTGCAGGCCAGGCTCGGCAAGAAAATGGAGGCGGCGGCCGAAGCGCTCGATTTCGAGAGCGCAGCGGCCTATCGCGACCGTCTGAAGGCGCTGACCTTCATTCAGGGTAGCCAGGCGGTGAATGCGCAAGGCATTGCCGATGCCGATGTGTTCGCGATGGCGAGCCAGGGCGGTACGGTGTGCATCCAGGCGTTCTTCATCCGCGCGGGGCAGAATTGGGGCCATCGCAGCTTCTTCCCCGCGCATGTCCAGGACATGGATGAGGCCGAGATCCTCACCAGTTTTCTGATGCAATTCTATCAGGACATGCCCGCGCCGAAGCTGATCCTGACCGATCGGCAGCCGTTCGAGTGCGATCTGATGCTCGAGGCCTTGTCCGCCAACCGCTCGGGCAAGCTTGAACTGCTCGTGCCCCAGCGCGGCGAGCGCAAGCGGCTGATCGACCAGGCGCAGCGCAACGCGACCGAGGCGCTGCAGCGCCGCGTCGCCGAGAGCGCCAGCACCGCCAAGCACCTGACCGAAATGGCCGAACTGTTCGGGCTCGATGGTCCGCCCGACCGGATCGAGGTCTATGACAACAGCCATATCCAGGGCACCAATGCGCTGGGCGCGATGGTCGTTGCCGGGCCGGAGGGCTTTCGCAAGGCGGCCTATCGCAAGTTCAACATCAAGCGCGCCGAGACCGTGCCGGGCGACGATTATGCGATGATGCGCGAGGTGTTCGAGCGCCGCTTCGCGCGTGCGCAGAGCGAGGATCCCGATCGCAGCAGCGGCGACTGGCCCGATCTGGTGCTGGTCGATGGCGGCAAGGGGCAGCTCAAGGCGGCGATGGAAGCGCTGGCGGGACTGGGGATCGACGATGTCGCGCTGGTAGGCGTTGCCAAGGGGCCGGATCGCAACGCGGGGCGCGAGACCTTCTTCATGCCCGATGGCAGGGAATTCACCCTGCCGGTGAACAGCCCGGTGCTGTTCTACCTGCAACGCCTGCGCGACGAGGCGCACCGCTTCGCCATCGGCGCGCATCGCGGCAAGCGCAAGAAGGCGATGACCACCAGCCCGCTCGACGAGGTCCCCGGCATCGGTCCGGCCCGCAAACGCGCGCTGCTGATGCATTTCGGCACGGCAAAAGCGGTGCGCAGCGCTAGCCTGGAGGATCTGCAAAAGGCCCCCGGCGTCTCCAAGGCAATGGCGCAGAGCATCTATGACTTCTTCCGGGGATGATTGCATTTTTATACCATTTTGGTATATCGGCGATCCATGCAGTTCGAGTTCGATCCGGCCAAGAGCGCGCTGAACAAGCAGAAGCATGGCATCGATTTTGTCGAGGCGCAGGTGCTTTGGAAAGATCTGCGGCGAACGGAGTTCGACGCGCGTCAATTGCCTGAGGCGAGATCAGGTCTGGTTGGCGAATACGGGGGCAAGTTGTGGACAGCCATATTCACCATGCGGGGTGAGGTGGTTCGGATCATATCGGTACGCAGGTCGCGTTCAGTCGAGGTGAAACTGTATGAAGCCCAAGACGATTAGTGCAGAAGAGTTCGACCGGATGTTTGATGACGGTGAGGACATCTCGGAATATCTCGATTTCTCGACCGTTCGGCGGCCTGGCTTGGAGGCCAAGCGGGTCAATGTCGATTTTCCTGGCGATGTGGTGTCCAAGCTCGACCGCGCGGCTCAGCGGCGCGGCGTTTCGCGTCAGGCGCTGATCAAGATGTGGATCGTCGAGCATCTCGACAACGAAGCGAAGCTCGACAACGCCGCTTGACCACGCGCTGACGAGAATCCATGCCCGTCATCCGCACCCCAGGAATAGTCTGCACCGTGCGGCGGCATGGGGAGCATGGGGCGGTGGTGCGGTTGTTCACCCCCGATCATGGGCTGCAATCGGGCTATGTGCGGGGAGGGCGGTCGACGGCTTTGCGGCCCGTGCTGATGCCCGCGAACCTTGTGACCGCAGAACTGCGCAGCCGGGTGAACGATCAGCTTGGCGGGCTGACCGTCGAGCTCGCCGAGAGCCGCGCGCCTTTTTATAGCGAACCGCTCGCTGCTGCGGCGTTCGAATGGGTAACGTTGCTCACCGCCACGGTCGCGCCGGAGGATCAGCCCTTTCCCCGGCTCTATGCCGCGCTGGCGGCCTTATTCGATCTGGTCTGCGCAGCCCCCTCGGCGCGCTGGTGGCTGCGCGCGATGGTGCGGTACGAGGCGTTGTTGCTTGCCGAGCTCGGTTTCGGGCTCGATCTGGAGCGCTGCGCGGTGACCGGCGGGCGCGCGGACCTCGCCTATGTCAGTCCGCGCACCGGGCGTGCGGTGTCGCTCCACGCTGCCGGTGTCTATGCCGAAAAGCTGCTCGTGCTGCCCGCATTCATGACCAGCGCGGAAGAGCCCGATTGGGAGCAGCTGATGCAGGGCTTTGCGCTGACCGGGCATTTCATCGAACGCCAGTTCTTCACCGACCGCCGCGCCGATGCGCTGGCGGCTCGGGCGATGCTGATCGATCGCGTGCGCCGTATGGCGGGCTGACGCAAAACAATGTTGCGGAAATGCGCCGCGCAACGCTATGCGCGCCACCACAACAGACAGGATGACCCCATGAAAATTGCCATTCTCCCCGGTGACGGCATCGGCCCCGAAATCATGGCCGAGGCGGTGCGCGTGCTGCGCGCGCTCGATCTGCCGGGGGTGGAATTGCACGACGGGCTGGTGGGCGCTGCCGCCTGGCGCGTGCATGGCCATCCGCTGCCGCCCGAGACGCTGGCGCTGATGCGGGAATGCGATGCGATCCTGTTCGGCGCGGTGGGCGATCCGGCGTGCGACGGGCTGGAACGCCATCTGCGCCCCGAACAGGCGGTGCTGGGCATGCGCAAGGAGCTGGGCCTGTTCGCCAACCTGCGTCCGGCCAGGGTGTTTCCGGGGCTGGAAGCGCACAGCTCGCTGCGTCCTGAGGTGGCGGGTGCAATCGACCTGATGATCGTCCGCGAGCTCAACGGCGATGTCTATTTCGGCGAAAAGGGCATGCGCAAGACGGCGGACGGCCAGCGCGAGGGCTATGACATCATGTCGTACAGCGAGAGCGAGGTCCGCCGCATCGCGCATGTCGCGTTCCGCACAGCCCAGGGCCGATCGGGCCGGCTCTGTTCGGTCGACAAGGCCAATGTGCTCGAAACCTCGCAGCTGTGGCGCGACGTGATGATCGAGGTCGCGGCGGAATATCCCGATGTCACGCTCGAACACATGTATGTCGACAATGCCGCGATGCAGCTCGTCCGCGCGCCGGGCAAGTTCGACACCATCGTCACCGGCAACCTGTTCGGCGACATATTGTCCGATCAGGCGAGCATGTGTGTCGGCTCGATCGGCCTGCTCGCCTCGGCCTCTTTGGGCGCGGAGCAGACCGCGTTCGGCACCAAGGGCGCCTACGAGCCGATCCATGGCAGCGCGCCCGACATTGCGGGCAAGGGGCTGGCCAATCCGGTCGCGATGATCCTCTCCGCCGCAATGATGCTGCGCCACAGTTTCAGCCTGGAAGCCGAGGCCGCGCGGATCGAGGCCGCAGTAGCGAGCGCGCTCAACGCGGGCGCGCTGGGGGCCGACCTGGGCGGGACGATGGGGACGGTCGCGATCGGCGACGCGGTGCTGGCGGCGCTTTAACCACGCTCGCGCGCGACTTCGCGCCAGCCGATGTCGCGGCGGCAGAAGCCGGTGGGGAAGGTGATCGCATCGACGGCGCTGTAAGCGGCGGATTGCGCCTCGGTCACGCTGCCGCCCGTCGCGGTGACGTTGAGCACGCGGCCACCGTTTGCGACCAGCGCACCGTCCTTAAGCGCGGTACCGGCATGGAACACCTTGGCAGTGCCGACATCGCCTAGCGAGATCGCGCCGCCCTTCTCGGGCGTACCGGGATAGCCCTTGGCGGCCATCACCACGGTCAGCGCGTAATCGTCCGACAGCCGGGGAGGGGGGCAGTTTGCCAGTTCGCCCTTGGCGGTCGCGAGCAGCAGTTCGGCGAGATCGCTCTGCAGCCGGGTCATCAGCACCTGGCATTCGGGATCGCCGAAGCGGCTGTTATATTCGATCAGCTTGGGGCCTTCGCTGGTCAGCATGAGACCTGCGAACAGCACGCCCGAATAGGGCATGCCCTCGGTGGCGAGCGTGGCGACAGTCGGCGCGATGATCCGCTCCATCACCTGCGCTTCCAGCTCGGGCGTCAGCACCGGCGCGGGGCTGTACGCGCCCATGCCGCCGGTGTTCGGCCCGGTATCGCCTTCGCCCACGCGCTTGTGGTCCTGCGCCGAACCGAAGGCGACGATCGCGCGGCCATCGGTGATCGCGAAGAAGCTCGCTTCTTCACCGGCCATGAATTCCTCGATGACCACTTCCGCCCCGGCTTCGCCAAAGGCCCCGGCGAACATGTGCCCGATCGCGTCCTGCGCCTCTTGCGCAGTCTCGGCGATGATGACGCCCTTCCCCGCCGCCAGACCATCCGCCTTGATCACCACCGGCAGGTCGAAACCGGCGAGTGCGGCCTCTGCCTCGGCGCGATGGCTGGCGCGAACATAGCGCGCGGTCGGGATGTCGGCGCGATCGCACAAGGCCTTGGTAAAGCCCTTCGAGCCTTCGAGCTGCGCCGCCTTGGCGGACGGTCCGAAGACCGGCACACCAGCAGCGCGCAGGCTGTCGGCCAGGCCATCGACCAGCGGCGCTTCCGGGCCGATCATGACCAGCCCGATCGCCTTGTCGGTGCAGAAGGCCGCAACCGCTGCATGATCGGTCACATCGAGCGAGACGCAACTGGCGTGCTCGGCTATCCCCGGATTTCCGGGCGCGGCGAAGATGCTTTCCACCTGCGGGGATTGCGCCAGTTTCCAGCACAGGGCATGTTCGCGTCCACCGCTTCCCACCAGCAGGATATTCATGCCCGACCCCTTTTCAGATGATGTTCCAATGCGTTCTGGCGGGCTGTTAGCCCAGATGCCCCCCGGCGACAACGCCCCGCCGCTGTCGGTTTCGGAAATCTCCGGGCAGTTGAAGCGCATGGTCGAGGACCGGTTTTCGCATGTGCGGATTCGTGGCGAGATTTCGGGCTTCAAGCGCGCGGCATCGGGCCATTGCTATCTGGCGCTGAAGGACGACAAGGCGGTCATCGACGGCATCATCTGGAAGGGCACGGCGCAGCGGCTGCCCTTCCGGCCCGAGGACGGGCTTGATGTCATCGCCACCGGCAAGCTCACCACCTTTCCGGGCCGGTCCAAGTATCAGATCACGATAGAATCGCTCGAGCTGGCGGGCGAGGGCGCGCTGATGCAGCTGTTCGAGAAGCTGAAGGCGCGGCTCGCCGCCGAAGGGCTGTTCGATCCCACACGCAAGCGCGCGCTGCCCTTCCTGCCGCGCACCATCGGCGTGGTGACATCGCCGACGGGCTCTGTGATCCGCGACATATTGCATCGGCTCGCCGATCGCTTTCCGAGCCATGTGCTGGTCTGGCCGGTGCTGGTGCAGGGCGAGGGGGCCGCAGGCCAGGTTGCGGCGGCGGTGCGCGGGTTCGGCGCGATGCCCGAGGGTGAGCGGCCCGATCTGCTGATCGTCGCGCGCGGGGGCGGGTCGATCGAGGATCTCTGGGCGTTCAACGAGGAGCCGGTGGTCCGCGCGATTGCTGAGAGCGTGATCCCGGTGATCTCCGCCGTGGGGCACGAGACCGATACGACGCTCGCCGATTTCGCCGCCGATCGCCGCGCGCCGACGCCGACGGCGGCCGCAGAGATGGCGGTGCCGGTGCGGTCCGAACTGCTCGCCGGGGTGGCAGAGCTGGGCCTGCGCGCCAGCCGTGCGGTGAACCGCAGCCATGCTCTGGCGCGCGAGCGGCTGGAGGCGAGGGCCCAGCGCCTGCCGCGCCTCACCGATCTGCTCAGCCCGCAACAGCAGCGTGCCGACGATCTGGGCGAGCGGCTGCGCGCGGCGCTCGGCCTGCAGCTGGCGCATGCGCGCGGCGCGCTGGCGCGGACCTCGGGCGCATTGCGCCCCGCCGTGCTCGATACCCGGGTCGCGCACGCGCGCGACCGGCTGGCGCGGCTGACGCTCGATCCGGCGGTGCTCGATCGCATCACTCGCCGTGCCGGCGAACGGCTCGCCGGGCTGGAGCGGGTGCTGGCGCAGCTTGATCCCGATGCGCCGCTGCAGCGTGGCTATGCCCGCGTGACCGCTGGCGATGGGCGGACGCTGATCGACAAGGCCGTGGCAGCGCGCGAGCCGCGGCTGACGCTGCATTTCCGCGACGGAGCGCTCGATGTCGCACCAGCGGATGGTCCGCCTCCGCCGCCGGCTTCTCCCACTCCTGCAGCCAAGGCGAAGCCCAGGCCCGCCGAGCCGCGTCAGGCGAGTTTTCTGTAGATTTGCGCTGGCGTGCCGGATCGCTTATCTTCGGCGAAACGCGCAGCGAGCCATCGGTAAAGCTGCGATACAGCCTATTTGGAGCATGATGACCCCATGTTGATGTCCAACCGCGATCGCGTTGCCCGCGTGCACTATATGCCCAATGGTTTCCGCCTGCTCAGCGCGGGCGACCATGTCCTGTGTGCCGAGACCGGGCAGAAAATCGATCTGGAAGAGCTGCGCTACTGGAGCGTCGAGCGGCAGGAGGCTTATGCCAGCTGCGAGATTTCGGTGCGCGCGGCGCTCGGCCAGGGCTGATCGCATGCGGGGGCCGCTTACGTTCGCCGGTGCGATCGTGCTGGCGACGACTGCCCCGCTGCTGGCGCAATCCCAGCCATCGCCTGCGCCAACACATTCGGCTCCGCCAGCGCCGAGCGGCCCGGATTTTCTCACCCGTCCTTTCGGGGCGATGCGCCCATTGCCAAGCGGCATCCGGTTGAGCGGTGCGCCGGTGCAGGGTGCCTTGTTGCGCGGCACCGTGCCCCGGGGCGTGACTGCGCTCGATCTCGACGGCGTCCCGGTGCCGGTTGCGCCCGATGGCGCGTTCCTGCTCGGTTTCAACCGCGACGCGCCGCCGCTCGGCGTGCTGACCGTGACCTTCGCCGACGGGCAGGTGGTGACCGAACCGCTGTCGATCGAACCCCGGGCATGGCGGCGCGAATTCGTCGCGGTGGCTGCCCGCGGCGGCATGCCCAGCGAGGCGTTCATGGCGCGGCGCAAGCCCGAGCTCGAGATGATCGAGGCGGCGCGCGCTCGGCAATCGGACAGCGCAGGCTGGCGTCAGCAGTTCATCTGGCCCGCCACGGGCCGCGTTTCGGGCATCTTCGGATCGCAGCGCATCTATGCGGGCGAGCCGGGCAGCTTCCATAGCGGCGTCGATGTTGCGGGGACAGTCGGCACGCCGGTGGTCGCTCCGGCGGACGGCGTCGTCATCCTCGCTGCGCCAACCCCGTTCTCGCTCGAGGGCAATCTGCTGATGATCGACCACGGCATGGGGCTGAACAGCGCGTTCCTCCACCTGTCGGCGATCGATGTGAAGCTGGGCGATACGGTGCGCCAGGGGCAACAGATCGGCCGAATCGGGGCAACGGGCAGGGCCACCGGACCGCACCTCCATTGGAGCATGAAGTGGAACGACGCCCGGATCGACCCGCAACTTCTGGTTGGTCCCATGGCGCAATGAAATAATTTTATTTCTCAACAATTCCGGGCCTGCGGGTAAATGTGGCGTTCATGTTACAGGTTCGCGTAAAACTGGCTCAATAAACCCCCCTCGCGCTTTACATCCGGCGGAACCGGCAGTTAGCTGATGCCAAGGTCTGGGGAGACTGACAGGTATCATTTGCTGCGTGTCGGCCCCTGAGCGCCTTAGTTTTGCGCATTGCACATTACCGCACAGGGGTTGCATCACATGAGAATTTCTTCACGCCTGTTTGCCGGGGTCGCTCCGGTCGTTCTGGGGATGGCGCTGACCGCCGCCCCCGCATTCGCCCAGGAACAGGATGCCCAGGACCAGGAAACGGCTTCGAATGAAGTCGACGCTTCTGCCATCGTCGTCACCGGTTCGCGCATCGAACGTCCCAATGTGGATTCGCCTTCGCCGATCACCTCGATCACCATTGCTGACCTTGCGGCGGGCGGTCAGGTGACTCTGGGCGACGCGCTCAATGATCTGCCGGCACTGCGTTCGACCTTCTCCCAGTCGAACTCGACCCGCTTCATCGGCACTGCCGGTTTGAACCTGCTCGACCTTCGCGGCCTGGGAACCAACCGTACGCTGGTGGTGGTCAACGGTCGCCGTCACATCACGTCGCAGCCGGGCACGCCGACCAGCGTCGACGTCAACACCATTCCGACCGATCTGGTCGAACGCGTCGATATCGGTACTGGCGGTAACGCCGCCGTTTACGGTGCTGACGCCGTGGCCGGTGTGGTCAACTTCATCATGAAGCGCGACTTCGAAGGTTTCCGCCTGCGCGCCCAGGGCGGTATCTCGAGCGAGAGTGACCGTGGTTCCTATTTCGTTTCGGCGACTGCGGGTGAAAACTTTGCCGAGGGCCGCGGCAACGTTGCAGTGAACGTCGAATACGGGTTCGCTAATGATGTCTATTACACCGACCGCGATTCCGTCTATGGCGCATTTTCGGGCCGTAGCCAGTTTCAGCTGACCGAAAACACCATCGGCGAACCGGCTGCAGGCAACGGCATTCCGGACAACACCTTCCTGCGCGGTATCCGCAACAACAATATTTCGGAAGGCGGTCTGTATACTTCGGCCTGTCCCACTCCGGCTTCGGCTGCCAATGCTGCCCGCCGTGCGCTGAACTGCAACGGCCTGCTGAGCAACACCGGCCAGCCGCTTGGTTTCACCTTCGTGTTCCTGCCTGATGGCACGCTGGCGCGCAACGAAGTCGCACAGGACTTCCGTACCGTCGGATCGGCCAACTCGCAGGGTGGGCTGGGTTCGACGCTGCGCCTGACCGGACAGCTCAATCCGGAGATTGAACGCATCGCGGTCAACACTCTGGCCAGCTATGAGTTCAGCGAAGCGTTCCGGGCATTCCTCGAAGCGAAATATGTCCGCATCAATGCGATCCAGGAAGGTCAGCCGACCTTCTTCAACAACACCTTCAGCATCAACAACGCCTTCCTGACGACGCAGGCGCGCAACACGCTTGTCCAGTCGCTCGCGCCGGGTGCGACGACCTTCACCGCCCAGCGCTTCAACGTCGACTTTGGCGGTCGCGGCGAAGACCATCAGCGCGAAACCTTCCGCATTGTCGGTGGTTTCGAGGGCACGTTCAACGACGACTGGAAGTATGAAGTCGCTCTGAACTACGGTCGCTTCGAATCGTTCTACCGTACCGAGGGCAACGTGCATGTCGCGCGGTACAACAACGCGATCAATGCGGTGCGCAATACCGCAGGCCAGATCGTCTGCGGCATCAATGCCGATGCGACGGCAGCCAATGACGATCCGTCGTGCGTACCTGTCAACCTGTTTGGAAACGGACAGCCGACCCAGGCGGCTCTCAACTATTTCGTCGTCGATTCGACCCGCGTACAGAGCGCCGAGCAGATCAACGCCACGGCCTATGTCGCAGGTGACCTGTCGCAGCTGTTCGAACTGCCCGGTGGTCCGGTCAGCTTTGCGATCGGTGGCGAGTATCGCGATGAAACTGCCTTCTCGGCATTTGATGCGCTGACCCGCTCGGGTGCGACGTTCCTGAACGCCATCCCGGTGTTCGATCCGCCGCGGCTCAAGAGCTACGAAGCGTTCGGCGAAATCCGCATTCCGATCCTTTCGGAGGTGCCGTTCTTCCACGAACTTTCGCTTGAGGGCGCTGGCCGTATTGCCGACTATAACATCGGCAACTCGGGGACCGTCTACACCTACAATGTCGGCGGCGTCTGGGCCCCCGTCCGGGATCTGCGTTTCCGCGCCAGCTATGCGCGCTCGGTGCGTATTCCCACCCAGAACGATCTGTTCGCAGCACCCAGCCAGACCTTCCTGAATGGCCTGGTCGATCCCTGCGGTCAGAACAACATCAACAACAACCCCAACCGCGTCCGCAACTGCGCTGCAGCTGGCGTCCCGGTGACGGAAGTTGTCAATGGCGTCACCATTCCGTTCACGAATATCCCGGCTTCGGGTATTCGCGGTCTGAATGGTTCCAACCCGAACCTGTCGGAAGAGCGTTCGGACAGCATCACCATCGGCGTGGTTGCGCAGCCGCGTTTCATCCCGGGTCTGACGCTGTCGGTCGACTTGTATGATCCGGGGCTTGTCAAGTTCGCATTGAACGGTTCCTTCTGTTGACGCGGTGGGGGGCACACGCAATGCTCAGGGATTGGCTTCATTCGTTCCGAGGTCAGCTGATGCACTATCCGTGCATAGACTTGTATCCGGTCGCGGCCGTGCCCGCGCACCATAATCCGTATTCACATCCCCGGATCGAGCAAAGGCGGATGCGGACCAAACT
>NZ_LSHM01000067.1:0-34114 GCF_001557175.1 Blastomonas sp. CCH9-A1 | reverse complement strand
TTCGCTATCCGTTCGCCCTTTCCGTGCAGATACGTCACTTTCGTGTAGTCACCCCCACCAGTTCATTTAGCAATGTGTCGGCACCATCAGGGCCATCTTCGCCCCTTTGTGCTTTCCGGCGTCGGTAAATGCCTTCGAGATCGCGCTCTGCGCCTGCAGCGATGCGGACTTCGAACCTGGCCGATGGCATGCCCCGTCAGTTCCGGGCGCGAATACGATCAGTCAGACCTTTCGCGGGGGCAGTGCGCCCTGCGGCCACATCTGCGCGCCCGAGCGCGAGCAGCTTGAGCAGGGCGAGTGCTTCCTGCGTCGCCTCATAGCTGCCGATGTCCTGCAACACGGCCTTGGCTTCGCCATTTTGTGTGACGACAAGCGGCGCGGCGCCTTCGCCCAGCTCGCGGATGATGTCCGCGCTGTTGGCCTTAAGGTAGGATATCGGCTTAATGCGGTTCTGCATGGTCATGGAACTGGTCCTTATTCAGACTGAATATGGCCCATTGACGGACGTCTTGCAAGCGCGGTGAATTCCGCTCACAGCTCAATTGCTACCCGATGCCCGCAACCCACGCGCCTTCGGACAGCGTCCGCTCTTGGAGGCGCATATCGACCTGACGCCGACGAGTTTCCTGGCGGCACTGCGGTAGGCGGTCCGAACTGGGCTGCAGGATCGGGACTTAGCACTAGGTGGAGCCTCGGAGCGAACGAACCATATGCACTGCGACCGTTCCGTGATCGTGGAACGTTTCCTTCTCGAAACAATACCCTAGCCGTTCGTAGAGCTCGATATTCTCCACCATCAGCTTGTTCGTATAGAGGCGGGTGGCGTCCAGTCCTGCATCGCGGGCAAGTTTTTCGGCATGCCGCATCAATCGTACACCGTAGCCGCAGTGCTGCCGATCTGGATCGACGGCGACGTTCACGATCATGAGTTGATCGCCTTGCGGAACGGTTTCGATGAGTCCCACCATGACCCCATCGATATGGAGACAATCAAACCTGTTCTCTCGTATGGCGGTGTCATAGTCAGCCGTCATGGGGCGGGGCTTGCGCGGCGTAACGCCAACCCACTTGGCATAGGACTTCAGGGTGAGCGCACGAATCTGGCGAGCATCCTCGACTTTGGCCCGCCGGATTTCCCCTGTTGCGGTCATGGTTGCCGAATACGAGTGGCCGTTGCGATTGTCATCCGCGCTCTGAACACCTGAGTTGTCAGGCTTTCTGCCCACATTTGGTCAGTTCACTTGCATAAGCGTCACCTATAGGCCATATAAGGCCAATGTCGTCCCCAATACCCGATCAATTGTCCACCCTTGGACAGCGCATCAGAGCGCGGCGCCTCGCTCTGGACCTCACCCAGCAGGCTGCCGCCGAGCGATCCGGTGTCGCCTATCGCACCTGGCGGCGGATGGAAGGGGAGGGCAAGGCCTCGATCGAGGATTTGGTCCGCGCTGCGGTGGCCCTGCGTTGCGAGAACGATCTGGCGCAGCTGTTTCCCGAGCCAGCCGCTGCCAGCATGGACGAACTGCTCGAACGCCAGCGCCAAGCCGCTGCGACGAAGCGCCAGCGCGGGCGGAGGGCGCGGTTGTGAGGCTGGCACCGGGCACCCCGCTCGATCTGTTGCTGCTGACCGACGAACGCGCAGAGTCGGATAAGGTCGGCAGGCTGGCCATGGCGGGCGGGGTGGCACAGCTCGAATGGTCGGAGGAGGTGCTGGCAACGGGTCACGCGCTGTCGCCGCTGCATTATCCGCTCGAAAGCGGGCTGCACGCGGCCCGATCACGCGAATTCGGCGGCCTGCACGGGTTCCTGGCTGACAGCCTGCCCGATGCCTGGGGCACGCTGCTGCTGCGGCGACGGCTGCAACGGCTCGGCCATCGCTGGGAGGAACTGAACGCGGTCGACCGGCTCGCGCTGGTCGGCAACCGGGGCAGGGGGGCACTGGCCTTCCGCCCGGCCACGCTGCAGGCGGGCGAGGGCGCTGCCGGGATCGACCTCGATGCGCTGGCCAATGAGGCGCAGCGCGTGCTGCTGGGCGAGGAGGCCGAGCTCGACGCGTTGCTGGCAAGGCTGGGCGGCGGATCGGGCGGGGCGCGGCCCAAGGTCCATGTCGCCATCGCTGCCGACGGCACCCTGAGGGCCGGTGACGAGGGCGCGGGGGAGGGGGGTGCTCCAGCTGCCGCAGAATGGCCCGAAGAATGGCCAGAGCAGTGGATCGTCAAGTTCCCTGCGCTCACCGACCCCGCCGACATCGGTCCGGTAGAGGAGGCCTACGCCCGCATGGCCCGCGCGGCGGGGATCGCCATGGCCGAGACGCGCCTCATCGCATCAGCCGAGGGCAGGGGCCACTTTGCCACCCGCCGGTTCGACCGGCCGGGGCCGGGCAGGCGCGTGCACATGGTCAGCCTCGGCGGCGCGCTGGAGGCCTCGCCGCACATGCCCAGCCTCGATTACGACGGCTTCCTGCGCGCGGTGCTGACGATCACTCGCGATGTGCGCCAGCTGGAACAGGCCTTCCGCCGCATGGCCTTCAACGTGCTGGCCCACAACCGCGACGACCACGTCCGCCAGCACGCCTTCCTGATGGACGAACGCGGCGAATGGCACCTTGCGCCCGCCTTCGACCTCACCTTTTCCCACGGCCCCGGCGGCGAGCATTACATGGCCGTCATGGGCGAGGGGAGGGACGTGACGTTCGACCACGTCAAGGAACTGGGCGCGCGGCACGGCATCAAGCGTGCGCGGATCGCCGAAATCGTGGAGGAGGTCAGCGCGGCGATAGTCGACTGGCGCGGGTGGGCTGAAGCCGCCGGGGTCGAGCATAGCAACACCCCGATCGCCGACGCTCTTGAGGCACGCCGAAAACATTTCTTCGGGGGTTAGCGCCTCGACGACTGTGCCTACCCGCCGTGTCGCCCAATCGTCCAGCGCTCGCCATCGCGCAGGCGTTGCACCGGGGGAAGGGCAATGCCCGGCGCGTCCCATTCGACGCCGTGGACCGGCACCAGTACGCGCGGATCGATTGCGCGGGCGAAGCGCGAGAGATCGGCGGCGCTGGCGTGGCCGCTGGTGTGGACCAGTTCGCGCCGGGCACCTGCGCGAGCCGCCACGGCCCAGCCAGAGGCAGCGTCGCTCGCATCGAGATATCCCCTCCAGCTGGAATGCACGAAGCAATCCGCGCCTGTCATCGGCAGGCTGGCGCGATCCTCGTAGTCCATGACCAGCGATTTGCGCGCCATGACGATTGCCGGCCTTGCTGCCACCCGCTGGCGCGAAGTCGCGCAGCCGCGGCGGATTACCTCCTCCACGAACCCGGCGCGGCCCATCCGCTGGTAGAGCCACTTCATCTTCGGGGTGATGATCACCTTCAGCTCGGGGAACCGGGGATCGCCGGGGCAGGGCAGGCCCGTCCCCTCGGCAATTTGCAACAGCGCGTCGGCGGCGTAGAGATCGAGCACTAGGTCGCGCCCGGAACGTCGCGCGGTGCGGAACAGCGTGACCGTGCGATCGAAGTTCTGCGCCGACCAGTCGACAAACAGGTGACCCGGCACCGCCTGTGCCAGTTCAAGGAAGCGCGCCTCGAGGTCGCTCTCGGTCACTACCGGCTTGTCGCTGCACAGGTTGGTGCCTTCCATCAGCAGTACGTCGATGTCCCGCGGCGGGCGGGCGATCATGCCTTCGACCAGCGCGGCCTTGCGTCCGTGGGTGCGGAAGTCGCCGGTGTAGAGCACCCGCACCTCGTCGCGCTCGATCAGCAGCATGTAGGCATCGAGCGCCGAGTGATCGGTGAGGAAGGGGGTGACCCGGAACCCGCCGATGTCGAGCGCGCCCTGCCGACTGTGCCAGGTGCTGATGGGCCGCTCGATGGACTCGCCGAACACCCCCAGCGTCAGCCGCATCAGCGCGGCAGATTTCTCACCGGTCGACAGCGGCCAACTGGCAGGCAGCTCGCTGACCAGACCCCAGTGATCCATGTGGGGATGGCTGAACACGACGTGCGCGGGCCGCGAAATGTCGAGCGTGGCTGGCAGCAGCCCGCCTGCCTCGCGTGGCGCATCGAGCGGCCGTCCGGCATCGAGGATCAAGCGCGCGCCATCTGCAGCTTCGAGTTCGATGCAGCTACCGCCGATCTGCTCGGTTCCGCGATGGACCGTGAGGTGGAGGGTCAGCGCGCGGCTCCGGCGAGTGGGGGAAGGGGCCGTGCCTTGACCTCGTCTGCGCTGGCATAGCAGGCCAGGGTCAGGCCGAACTTTTCAACGAGCCGCGACCGATGGCCCCGCGCTTCGAACGATTGTGCCCTAGCGGCGATCAGTTCGGCCCCGCGCCCCGTGAAGCCGTCCGGGCAATATCCTCCGATCACCACGCCCGGGCGACCGATTGCCATCGCTTCCCCGGCATCACGTAAAGCGCGCCAGCTGGCCAGCGCCGAGCTGTCTGGCTTGCCTGCTGCGGTCGCCAGCTCGACCATGATCGCCGCGGCATCGCGATAGGCTGCCACGACATCCGCAGCACGGCCCGGCTTCGCCATCCACTCTTCGTAGGTCGGAACCTGCTGCACCACGTGCGGCTCGGCGCGAGCGCGGATTTCGGCGTTGTCGGTGCATTTGGCTTCCCAGAAGGCAATCCGGTTGCCGCCTTCCACCAACACCAGGTCCATGCGCGGGGCGGACTTCTCGCCGTCATAGGCGGGCAGACCCATCTCGATGTCGATCGTGCCGGGGTTGGCGGCGATCAGCTCGTCGACGATTGATTTTTCCGATCCGGCATAGGAACCGGCGGTATCGATCCAGTCGGCCACGTGAGCGCAATTCGCGGGGTCCGAAAGCCAGGCTTCGTCGAAGCGATCATAGCCAACCAGCGCCTCTCCCCGGCTCTCCGGCTTGCGGCGGCGAGCGACATAGGCCTTGTGGATTTCGAGCTTCACCTGAGTGGCCGTCGAATGCAGTTTGGCGACCGACTGGCCCTTGCGGTAGAAGTTGGCGTAGCCGTTGCGCAAGGCGAGGCGGAGGCCATCCGAATCCGATGCTTCGCCGGGCAGCTTCCAGCAATCGAGGAGGGTGCGGACAACCGGGAAAGCGTCCCAATCGCGGGCTTCGAATCGTCTGATGAACTTGCTCATTCAGTCATTATCTCCCGTGCTGCGACAATTCCGGTCGTGCACGATTTTTCGTCGCACAAAACCTTTGATCGATAGTGTGAATCACAGGCGTTGCACTGATTCAAGAAACGCGTTGGACCGCATGCTGCGCATGCGCGAATCTCAGCACATGTCACGGCAAAACTTCGACCAAAACTGGCACTGGCAGGCCATCGATTCCGACCGCAATATCGCGCGCGAATACACGCTTAGTCTGTCGCGCGATCTGTTCGGTTGGTACGTCATCGAGCGACACTGGGGTCGCATTGGAACGGCGGGGCAGGGGCGGGTCGAGGCGTTCCGGGAGCGCCGCCAGTCACTCCGGCATCTGGCAGCCATCAAAGCGCGCAGGAAGAGTGCGAAAAAGCGGATCGGGGTGACCTATCGTTTCGTGAAGAACATCGTGCTGGCTTCAGGGTGACCTCACCAGATTTTTAGACCTTGGTGCAAGGACTGGCGACCCGCTCCGCACCGCCGTCGAGCGGCACTTCAGGAACACGCAGCGAGCCTTGCGGGGGACTGGATTGCCCGCTTGGAGCCGTCCGTTTTCTGCCGATTTCCTAATCCAGGATGTGCATGCCTGCGTGATCAATATAGCCATGCATGATCTGGCAAACTGCGGCGACCAAACGGTCCCGAAATCGTTACAGATTGCGGAGCCCCAACCCCTTATTGCGATCTGTCTCGCGAATATGACCAGACACATCTGGAGGCGCCTTGCGGAGCGTTGAATTGTCACCACAGACGGCAAACAATTGTGGCGCAATTTCAAGGTGGACCGGAACCTGTCCGTGACGCGACCGCAGGCAAGATATTCTTCAAGAATTGCGCTGAATTTCGCTTCAACTCCTATTGGCGTAAGGCCCCCCCGGCATGGAGCCTCCGCAGGACAATGCGGAAGCGCAATCAGGTGACGCTTTGATCGCCCTTCGTTGGGCAGGGTTGGTGTCGCGCGCGCCGCCTTTTTTTGGGGTCAAATCGTTCAGGCTTCGATGATTCTGGCGCTCTTGTTTAGCGCGGGGGGCCGCAAAAATCGTCGCTTTCGAGGCGGGTCAGCCAACCAAGAAACTCCTGCTGCTCGTGACCCTCGTGGTCGGCCTTCCGGAGATCGTCGCTTGGGCAAAGATTTCCCCTATGCTTTGGGCAGTGGATCGTCGATCCCGGCGCGACGATTTTCCCGCTGACCTGAACGCCGCCGCCGGACAGGAAAGGCCGCATTTCATTGCGCATTTGCAAGAGCGCGTACAATCGCGCTCGTGGCTTGAGCCAATCAGATTTCGACAAGCCGACATTGTGTTCGACGATGTTCGCAACAAGCATCACGGAAATGTCAGCAGAAGCGCCATAGCTTCCATGGAAGCCCGCCGCCAGCAGCTCGCAATGATTGCCAGCCTGTTCCAGAGCGAGTGCAAATACAGCTGATAAGCCGCGGCCCCGCTGCGCGAATCACTCGGCAGCGTCGAATAAAGACGGCCCTTTTCTGCCGCGCCGCCTTCGGCGGGTCGCCCCATCTGGAATGCCCTACAACCTGAAAGCACGGAAATCTTCGGTTCCGACATATACAATGGTGGGATCAGTTTGAGTTCCACACCCGATGCACCCGCCGGTGCGGGGAAAATTGGGCTATTACAGCTATTTACGCATCTGGACCACGCATTGCTCTGTGCAGGTCCGCGTGGTCCAAGGTGGTCCACAGAGCAAAAAGACCAATAAAAACATGAGACTAGTCTCGCCCCCTCTGCGTATTTTGCTTGTGACGCTTTGCCTTTCCATTACGCTCCTGAAAGGAGGACTGGATGGCAAAAGTACCGATCACGATTTATCTCACCACCGAGCAATTGGCGAAAATCGAGCACCAAGCATCTGTCGTCGGAGAGTCGCGTAGCGCCTGGGTCTCGCAGACACTGCTGCGCGCACTTCATGGAGAGCTTGAACCATTCGACGAGATACTGCTGGACCAGTTGATCAAGGTCCGCGCGAACCAGGAGCAGGTCCTCAAGCTCGTTGCGAAGGTGGCAAAAAGCACGTCGCTTCACGACGTCCAGAAGGCGTCGTTCGAACTGGCCGAACGCATGCTTGTCGAAGCCAAATCGAGGACCGGCAAATGAGCACAATCGACTTCCGGCCAAGGCTGTCCGCTGACCTGCGAAATGACATCGAGCGCGCGGCAAAAATGCGCGGAATTTCGGCTTCCGAATGGATCGAAGCGGCGGTCCGAAAAGAGCTGAAAACCAACATCGGACGCGCGGAGCGGGCGGTGGGATTGAAGGCTGATCGCACGCTCGACCGGATCGATAATTTTTTCGGCGAGCTCGACCGCTTCATCGGTCAGTTCAATCATCTGCTGAACACCACCGCGCAGGCGATTCCGAGGCAGCTCAAGAAGGAGTTCGACGGCCTCAAAACCACGATCACGAATACTGGCGGCACGGCCCATTTGCGCGACCTTCTGAAGCAGCTGATCGCTGACTTCGAGACACGTCAGAATGCGCGTTTTTCCAAGCTTGAAAGCGCCGTCGATCAGGGCGCGGAGCATCGTGTTACGCGGGCAGCGATCGGTCAATTGCAACGCGGCAAATTGCGCGACCGCTGGATGGTTGGAGCGGGTGCGTTGGGCTGCTTTTTGACCCTTGCTGCCTTGGCATTCCTGTTTGCGGATACCGCGCCTTCGCGCTGGGTCGCGACGCGACTGGTGGGCGAAAGCTCGGCGCTGCCCGCCGGGATCAAGTTGTCTTCTGAATACGAGGTCGTTCGGCGCCCGCTTTTGCAGACCAGAATCCTGTTAGGATCGAGCGAAGAATTCACTCGGAACTTCAGCGCATGTGTCGACCGTCTGGCGCGCGCCAGCGAGCCTGCGAGCTGCCGGCTGACCTATGATCCGGCCGCAATAAGCGCGGCGAATTCAGCGCAATGACCGTCTCACCCGCCGCGATCTCCAGCGCCGAATATTACGCCCAGGATAACTACTATACGCAGGACGAAGGCCCCTCCGAATGGGGCGGCAAAGGCGCTGGCACGCTTGGTCTTGCGGGTGCCGTCGAGGCAGGGACATTCGCGCGGGTCGTGGACGGCATCTTGCCCAATGGCGATGTGCTTGCACGCGGAGCCGACGGGGCGCGCAACATGGGTACCGATCTCACTTTCAGCGCGCCGAAATCGGTTTCCCTTGTAGCACTTGTCGGCGGCGACGAGCGCGTCATTGAGGCGCATCGAAACGCGGTTCGCGACACCATGAACTGGGCGGAGGAACGATTCGCTCTCGCCCGCGCGGGAAGGGGCGGCGCGGAGCAGATTGCGACTGGCAATCTTGTCCATGCAAGCTTCCACCATGACCTCAGCCGCAGCCTTGATCCGCAGCTGCACAGTCACGTCGCAGTCGCCAATATGACGCAGCGCGCGGACGGTGAATGGCGGGCATTGCACAATGTGAAACTGTGGCAGCACGCACCGGTGATCGGGGCGGCTTATCACGCCCAGTTGAGGGCAAATCTGGCGCAACTGGGATACGAAACGCGCATCACAGGCAAGCACGGATCGTTCGAAATTGCCGGCATTTCGCGCGCGGCCATTGAGGCATTCAGCGAACGCAGGGCCCACATCCAGGCAAAGGCGGACGAACTCGGCGTAACCTCGCCGAAGGCGATGGAGGCCATCGCTGTTCGCACCCGCGATGCCAAGCAACACGGCTCTGGTGATGCAGCCCGACAGAAGTGGGCGGAGAAGGAGGGTCCGTTTCGTGCAGAGATTGCCGATGTCATCAAGGAGGCCATGGAACGGACGCAACCTCGCTCCATCCTCGCAGCCGTGCGCGAATGGGGTGAGGCGCTTATCGAGCGCATCACCCGCGCCTTAGGACCCCGGCCCGAACCGTTGATGGTCGGCGCTTCCGGGCAACGGACTGGAGCCAACCTGGCTGCTGCCTACTCGACAGCTGCTGGAGTGCGGCATCTGGCCGAGCGGTCGGCCAGTTTTGAGCGGATGGATGTCCTCAAGGCGGCGCTCGGGTTCGCGGAAAAAGGGGCTACCGTTCGTGAGATCGAAAGGCGGGTCGATACGCTGGTTGGGGAAGGCGTGCTGATTGGGGGCCGTTCCGGTACCGAGCATGCCGACCGGCTGACCACCCGAGATCTCCTCAAGACCGAACAAACAATCATCCGGGCAGCTCGAGAAGGAGCTGGAAACGGCGTGGCGCTTCTCGATAGGACCATGGCAACAGAGGCGATTGTCGCACTGGAACAGCAGCGCGGTTTCGCGCTTAGTGACGAGCAGAAGGGCGCGATCCTGGCTCTGGTATCCGGTAATAATGCTATTCAGGTCATTCAGGGCGATGCAGGTACCGGCAAGTCGACCCTGTTCAGCTTTGCGGCCGCGATCACGGCACAAGTTGGTCGCGCGCCCTTGTTCCTTACGTCGCAGGCCTCGCTCGTCGCCGAAATGCGCGAAAGCGGCCTCGATGCGCATACGCTTGCCTCGGTGCTGGTCGCGCATGCCGACAGGGCGGGGCGCATGTCGCCAGGCGAGCGGGGAAGGGCGCTTTTTGAGGACCGCCTCGTCATCGTCGAGGAGGCGTCCATGGTCTCGACCCGCGAGGCAGCACTGTTGATCGAGCTGGCCGACAAGGCAGGCGCGCTGAAGCTTGCCTTTGTAGGGGACGAAAGGCAGATCGACCCGGTCCAGGCAGGACGCGCATTCAGCCTGATGCAACAGCACGGCGTGCCGACCGAGACCTTGACCGAAAATCGCCGTCAGCTCGATCCTGCGCTACGCGAAGCAGTAGAACATGCGCGGAAAGGGGATCTCGGCAAGACCTTCGATGTGCTGGGCGAGCGCGTTATCGAACGGGCAGACCCGGCTGCAGCGGCGGCCGCCTTGTACCTGTCCCTGTCGCCACATGAACGGGACCGGACGGCGTTGCTGACATCGGGGCATGTGCTGCGGGAAGCCGTGCTCGACCATGTCCGCGACGGCTTGCTAGCGCGCGGCGAACTCGGCTCGCAGGTGCTTTCCATCGAAACGCTGGACCGGCTGAACCTCACGCGGGAGGAATTGCGCAACATCCGCAGTTGGGCCGAAGGCATGAGGCTGGAGGTGTATCGGGATCAGGCGGGCCTCAATCGCGGTTCGTACAAGATCGGCATCGTCTCGCCTGAAGACAATCTTGTGCAGCTGACGTCGGGAGGCGAAGAATATTGGCTCGATCCGCGCGGGCTTCCTCCATCTGGCTCAGGTGTCAGCCTGGCTGTACCCGGGCGGACGGAGGTGAGGGAAGGGGACCGGCTGATGTTCACCACGCCCGACAAGGATCTCGGTGTCGTCAACGGGACGCGGGCAGTGGTGACTGCGATCGAAGGAGAGACGCTTCACCTGGCGAATGGCGAGCGGCAATATGCTCTTGGCCCGGACGATCCGGCGCGGGAGCACATTGGTCATGCGGCGGTGCTCAACATGCACCGTGCTCAGGGGATCACGGTCGATCGCGCTATCGCGGTGATGTCGAGCGGTGACCGGCTCCTCAACAGCGAAAGCCTCCACTATGTTCTGGAGACGCGGGCGCGAGAGGAGCTTACTCTTGTGACCGACGACAAGGCCGCGCTTCGAGACAGCATCGAGGGCCACCGCGGCAGTGTCCCGCACGCGATGGATCTCGCGCCCGAACTGAGTGACGCTGACGGGGAGGCGTTCGACCCTAAAACAGGCGAGTTGCTGGAGAACCCGGTCCGCGATGCGCCAAGCCCGGCCGAACTGTTCGAAAAGGCGATGGCGAGGGAATTTCCCGCTCCTGAAAAGGAACGTGAGCCCCAGCGGGAGAATGAGGTGGAACGCGAGGAGCCCGACATCGGCGACGACTTCGAGATGGAGATGTGAAAGTGCAGCCTTGCTCTATGCGTTGACCAGCGGGAACATCACTCGTCGACAAGACAGGCATGTTCGGACCAACTTTTTCCCCAGCGTTCCAGGGGCTCCGATCATGAATAGCGGGGTCGAGGTCTGAATGTCCCATGATGGTTCTCCGATGGCCGGAATGGCCAGCGCGAGTATAGACCCATCGCCTCTCACCTTTGACATGTGTCGCGCGACACTTGACAGTCCTGCGGCACCGGGCTAAGCCCGCATGATGGAAATAGAGAGCATCAGGCACAAGGGCCTGCGCCGCTTCTTCGAGACGGGTAACGCCAAAGGCCTGGTTGGAGATGCGGGGCGACTGCGCAAGATGCTCGCCTTCATCGACGCTGCGGAAAGCTTCGAGGAGCTGTCGGTGCCTCCGAACTTCGGATTGCATGAGCTGACAGGCGATCGGAAGGGGATCTGGTCGATGACGGTTACGAGAAACTGGCGGATGACCTTCGGTTTGAATGACGAAGGCGCGCTGATCGATATGGATCTGGAGGATTATCATGGCGCTTAAGATGCACCCGTCGCTCGCGGTCCACGTGGGGGACTGGCTGAAGACGGAAATCGTGGAGCCCGCGCAGGTCAGCGTGACGGCTTTGGCCGAGCATTTTGGTGTATCGAGGCAGGCATTGAGCACCTTGCTGAATGGCAATTCGAACCTGTCTGCCGATATGGCTATCCGGTTTGAGAAGGCCTTTGGCATCAAGGCCGACACGCTGTTGCGGATGCAGACGACCTATGAACTGGCCCAGGCTCGCAAGCACGAGCAGGATATAAAGGTCGAGAAACTCGCAACAGCTGCCTGACATCGCCAACATAACCGACATTCAATGGCAATTACCTGCCCCCTGAAACCCTCCGTTCGTTCATCAAACTACAACATCGGCACCAACAACCGATCTTGGGGACGAAGCCGTTATTCCTCCCCGCATCGCCAAAACGTCGGTTTTCGACAAGAGCCGACTTACGCGCACCGGGCCAACCTCGTCGATTGGCATGGCCGTACGTAGGTGATGCAGTGCATCCCGCGGCGAGGACGAGTCATCAGGACTTACGCAATGCCCAGTGCCTTCGCCCTAGGGGCGGACCCAGCCCAACCATCTCGCGCTTCATCGTGCTAGACTGCGAACAAGATAGGTCTCGAGCTTCTTACGAAACGCAGGGTCATTAGCGCGAACCACTTCATCGTGTCCCAAGCCCTCCAGTATCCACCACTCGCTTCCTGGCGGTGCTGCCCGGTACATGGCTTCAATCTCAGCGGGAGGAGTGTATGCGTCGAGCTCTCCCCCAACCACCATGACCGGAACGCGAACCTTGTTCATGGCTGCGAGGGGAGACAATTTATCCGGTCCAACTCCATAGCGTGGAATGGACTGATAGCTCAGCATCGGTTCGATTGCCACTGCCGGCAGGGTCCCGACGGCGGCTTCGATGCGATTGAAAATGGCCGTGCGAATGTCAGGGTAGACCGACATCATCACAAGAGCGTCGACGTCGAGAGGGCCTCTGTCGCCAAGAACGCTGGCCGCACCGCCCAGAGAGAAACCGATTGCCCCCAGCTTGCTCGCGGGGTGCTGCTGCCTGAGCCACGCGAGTGCGGCATGGGCATCACGGGCTTCAAGATAGCCGAAACTTTTGCTTTGTGGACTGGATTGGCCATGTCCGCGCATATCGATGGACAGCACGGAATAGCCTTCGCCTGCCAACCACGTTGCCATATCGAGCATATCTCGCCGATTGCCGCCGTTGCCGTGCAACAAGAGAATGGCCGGGGCGGTGGAATCGTCAGCCTTCCAGTAACTCGCAGCGATCTCGACCTGATCCGATGTCGTCAACCGGATTTCGGTGGCGGGCGCGGGGGCAGGTTCAACCGACGCGTTGGTCGCGCCAGTCATTGCCGAACCAACAACCCAGATGCCGGTAAGTCCGGCAATCAAAGCCAGCATCCCCATACAGCCCAATCGTGTTCGCCACGTTAGGAATGATCGCCTTCTTGCCTTTGAGGACATTTCAACCTTCGCCAAGGCTGGAATTTTCGAGGGTCTATCACAATATAATTCAAAGCTATGTTAATGTGACCGCTTTTGGCTTGTGTCCGGAAAATCCGGTTCCGGGATGCCAATTGCAATAGCTGCGGTTAGGGTTTGGCAGGCTGCTGCCGCCAACAGAGCCGTCGTTCCCGGTCTCAGAACCAACCGTTGAAACCGGACATAGATTCACGCGGCGGATCATGGGTGAAACAGGGCCGGTTTCGGACCGTCCGGTCTGGGCTCTAAAACTAAAGAAAGCCGCCATTCCTCGATAGGGCAAGATGACGATCTTAGTCCCGTGGGCAGTCCCGCCTAAATGAGGCACCCGCCATCCGCGGCTGCTGACGCCATTGCTCGCAGAAAATCGTACCACGCGTCCATCCCTTCACCGGTGCGGGCGGAAACCAGCAAGACGCGCGCATTGGGGTTTACTGAGGAGATGTTTGAGCGGCATGCGGCCTCGTCGAATCCAACATGCGGGGCGAGGTCGATCTTGTTGATCAGCACCACCTCTGCTGCGCGGAACATGTGCGGATATTTGAGTGGCTTGTCCTCGCCCTCCGGGGTGGAGATAACGGCGACCTTCATCCGCTCACCCAGATCGAACATCGCCGGACAAACAAGATTGCCGACATTCTCGATCAGCAGCAACGAGCCGGATTTCGGTGCGAGTTCTTCAACAGCGCGGGCAACCATATCGGCTTCGAGGTGACAGCCGGCCCCTGTGTTGATCTGGATTGCACGGGCCCCCGCTTCGCGAATGCGCGTGGCATCATTGGCCGTCTGTTGATCACCTTCGATAACGGCAATCGGCAGACTTCCTTCCAGCGCCCGGATCGTGGTTTCGAGCAAGGTCGTCTTGCCAGCCCCAGGCGAACTGACGAGATTGAGCGCGACAACACCGCGCCCTTCGAACCAGCCCCGGTTGCGAGCCGCCTGGCGATCATTCCGGTCAAGCACGGCGGTTTCCAGCGATACACGCGCCGCTTGTTCACCGTGGTGGTGATGGTCATGCCCGTGATCATGATGATGGTGATGATGGTGCCCGTGTGAATGATCATGATCGTGTGAATGATTGTGATCGTGGGTGTGGTCATGATCGTGGGAATGGTCATCGCCGCCGCGAAGCAGCACTCGCTTTCCGGTTTCCGGGTCGATCATCGCGATCTCGTTGTCAGGATCGGTGCATCCGCAGGTGCCGCACATCAGGCCATTTCCTCCATATCGAAATCCTTGATGATGAACTGGTCGGTCTCGCCTTCCAGAAATTCGAGTGCAGCCTTCTCGAGCAGCGTACCTTCGCTCGCCACCTCGAATGAAAATCGGATCGCCTCGCGCTCTACGCAGGCATAGGGGCCGACTGCCAGGCGAACACGCGACACCCGCCGACCCTGCGCGTGATCACCAACAATGGCGACAATATTCCGGGCAAGAGACAGCTCGTGCATCAGGCCGCCCCCAACACGCCAGGCAGGTTGGCGTAGATCGTGTGCAATCCCAGGCCAAGTGCCAGCACAGCCAACGACAGATTCAGCGCTCGATGAAGTCGCAAGGCAACACGCTCTGCATAGCCAAGCGGCCAGGAGGCGACAAAGCTGAGCGCAGCCATTCCTGCAATTGAGCCAACTCCGAACAGCAGGACATAGATAACCGCCAGCAGAGGATCACCAACCGAAGCGACTGCCAGGGTAAGCAGGGCAGCCGATCCTGCCGCGCCATGCACCAGCCCGACAGCCAGCGCTTTCAAGGGAAATTTGTGGGGGTGAGAGTGTTCGTGGCGGCTCGCATCATGGGGCGCCCGTTCGCCAAGATGGCTGTGAGCATGAAAATGACGTTCGCCATCGGAATGATCGTGCAGATGGAAATGCACCCGTGCCTTGCGCATCCGCCAAAGTACATCGCCCCCCAGCAGAATCAGCATGAAGCCAACGGCGCTCTCCAGAAGGGCTGCCGTACGGCCTGTCAATGCCATGCCCAGCAGGATCACTGCAGAACAGATCGCGAGCAGGGTGAGCGTATGCCCTAGCCCCCACGCAGCACCCCGCAGCACCATCGACCGGCGCGAATTCCGTCCCGTGGCCATGGCACCGACTGCGGCGAGGTGATCGGGTTCGAGCGCATGGCCCATTCCGGCAAGGAAACCCAGGGCGATCAACGAGAGTTGCATGGCAGGTCTTCTCCCTCAGCAGATACGCGGCAGTTGCTCGCCGACCAGCATGTCGACGATCCGGCTTCCGCCGAACAGGCTATGCATGACCACGCGCGGGCTGCGCATCTCTGCCGCGCGCCCGATAATGGCTGCATCGCGCCCTGCCTCGGTTGAGCGCATGGCTGCCAGCGCAGCTTCCGCCTGCTCCTCTGGAACGAACAGCACCAGCGCCCCTTCATTGGCGAGATAGAGTGGATCAAGCCCGAGCAGTTCGCACACGCCCTTGACCTCGGCCCTCATTGGCAATCTGGCCTCGTCGATCTCGATCCCGATGGCCGAGGCTTGCGATATTTCGTTGAGTGCGCTGGCCAGGCCTCCTCTGGTGGCATCCCGCGCACAGCGCACACCCGGTGCGGCTTCGATCACCGCTTCCATCAGGTGATTGAGCGGGCGGCAATCCGAACGAATATCCGCCTCGAAAACCATGTCTCCGCGCGCGGCCAGAATGGCGGCGCCATGATCACCCAGTACGCCGTTGACCAGCGCGACATCGCCCGCGCGAACTTTCTCCGCGGCAAGTTCGCGTCCCGCAGGGATGACTCCCACTCCGGAAGTGGTGACGAACAGCGTATCGGCGGCACCGCGCTCAACCACCTTGGTATCGCCGGTCACGATCCGCACACCGGCCTGGTCGGCCGCCCTACGCATGGCCGCTGCCACGCGGCGTAGCAAGGCGACTTCGGTGCCTTCCTCAATGATAAAGGCCGCCGACAGCCACAGCGGTTGCGCGCCGCCGACGGTAAGGTCGTTAACTGTGCCGCAAACCGCAATCTTGCCGATATCGCCACCGGGGAACTCGAGCGGCTGCACTACGAAACTGTCCGTGGTGAAGGCCAGCCGGGCACCCTCCACGGCCAACATTTCGTGGCTCAACCGCGCCTGGTCTTCCAACCCGTCGGGTTCGAAAACCGAGGTAAACACATCCTCGATCAGATCCCGCATGGCCTTGCCGCCACCGCCATGCGCCAGCGTGACCCGCTCCGCTCGCAGCCGTCCGTTGCCAGTGGGAGTTACAGCGTTCATTGCGCTGGCTCCGGCACCGCATCGATCCCGCCATACTGATAATAGGCGGCACATGCTCCTTCAGACGAAACCATCAGGGCACCCATCGGTGTTTCCGGTGTGCACGACCGACCGAACAGCTTGCACTGCCATGGCTTGATCGCGCCTTTCAGCACTTCGCCGCACTGGCAAGCCTTGGGATCCGGAATGCTAGGCGATGCAACGGCAAATTTTCGCTCAGCATCCCAGGCCGCATAGGCCTCGCGAATCTGGACGCCAGAATGGTCGATCGAGCCCAGCCCGCGCCATTCGAAGAATTCCCGCAGTTCGAATACTTCCGTAACCGCAGCCAGCGAAGCTTCATTGCCATAGCGTGGCACAATCCGGGCATACTGGTTTTCGATCTCCGCCCGGCCTTCGGCCATTTGCCGAAGCACCATCCAAACCGAATGCAATACGTCGAGCGGTTCGAAGCCGGCGACCACCAGCGGACGGTGATAGTCGCGTGCGATGAAGTCATAGGGATCAGTGCCGATGACCATCGAGACATGGCCCGGCCCGAGAAAGCCATCGATCCCCATATCGGGTGAATCGAGGATCGCCTTGATCGTGGGGATGATGGTGATGTGGTTGCAGAACAGCGAGAAATTGCCGATCCCTTCTGCCTGGGCCTGCAGGATTGTCAGGGCTGTGGAGGGCATCGTCGTCTCGAAGCCGAGGCCGAAGAAAACCACTTCGCGGTCCGGGTTCGCACGGGCCAGCGCGAGGGCATCGAGTGGTGAATAGACCATCCGCACATCGGCCCCTTCGGCCTTTGCGCCTAGCAGGCTGAGCCGCGATCCCGGCACGCGCATGGCATCGCCAAACGTAGTGAAGATCACCTCCGGCTTCATAGCCAGTTCCACGCAATCATCGACCCGGCCCATCGGCAACACGCAAACCGGACAGCCCGGCCCATGGGCAAACTCGATTTCCGGCGGAAGCATCTTCTCGATGCCGTATCGGAAGATCGAATGCGTGTGGCCGCCGCACACTTCCATGATGACGACTGGGCGATCGCGCCCGGCCATGATCTGTGCAGTCAGGGCCTCGATTTCCTTGAGCAGGACACCGGCGCGAACCGGATCGCGGAATTCGTCGACATACTTCATGCGCCTGCCTCCAGCGGTGCGGCCCGGTCATTGGCTAGCAGCGTGTGGGTCAGGTCCCAGAGGATGTGATAGGCCGCGAGGTGGCATTCCTGCACCCGGTGGATCGAGCCTGTTGGGACCACCAGCAGATGATCCAGTCCGGCGCGGGCCATCTCGCCCCCGTCACCACCCGCCAGGCCGATCGTGGCAATGCCCATCTCCCGTGCCTTGGCAAAAGCCCGGATGAGGTTTGCGGAATTGCCGCTGGTCGAAAAGCCGATCAGGCAATCACCGTGCCGCCCGTGGGCAATCAGCGGACGCACGAACACATGGTCCTGTCCGACATCATTACCGACTGCCGTCAGCATCGCGACATCGGCCGCGAGGTTGATCGCACCCAGCGCCGGCCTTCCGGCGGTCACTGGATGGAGAAACTCCACCGCGACATGCGCGGCATCACAGCTCGATCCGCCATTGCCCATGGCCAGCAGGCGCCCGCCCTGGCGATAGCTTGCGGCCAGCGTGGTCGCGGCGGCGACCAGCTCGTCTGCCTGTTCTGCAAAAAACTTGCCGAACACCTCAGTGTGGTCCCGAGCCTTGCTCTCAACCGAATGGCGCAGGCTTTGCGCCGAGGCACGGAGCTGTTCGCCACGTCTGCGCATATGCGGATAAAGCGCATTCAAGGCAGGGCCAGTGGTCACCACTGCGCGTCTCCCAACGCGCGATCGCCGTCGCGCATGGCTGCAAGTTCCTGCTGCGCCTCTCCCAGCTCGGTCAGGATGCGCAGTGTTTCGGCCGCCTGATCCTCGTCAATCTTGCTCATGGCAAATCCGACATGGATCAGCACCCATGTGCCGATCAGGTCTTCGACACTGCCTTCGCCAATAACGCAGGCGAGGTTGACCGGGCGCCGCACGCCCGAGACATTGGCCACGCCCAGCTTGCGCCCGGCATCGGTGATCTCCACGATCTGTCCCGGAATACCTAAGCACATACTTCTCTCCCATTTTCGGTTTCCGCGGTCGCTTCGTGCAAATGGGCCATGGCCACAGCGGCCTGCCCCAAAGCCAGACCGCCATCATTGGCGGGCACTCTCGAGTGGCTGAGGACGTTGAGCCCCAGTTGTTCCAATCCTTCATGGACCAGGCGGAACAGCGTGGCGTTCTGGAAACAGCCGCCAGACAGGGCCACAGTATCAGGGCCATCGTCTGCGGTCAGGCGCTGCGCCATGGCCACAACAGACCGTGCGAGGCCGCGATGGAACCGCGCGGACATCACCCCAACAGGCGTATTCAGCAGCAGGTCACCCAGCATCGCCCGCCACACGGCGAGCGGTTCAACATAGGGAAGCCCACGCCCGCCCAGCAACGGAATGGAAAAAGGATAGGCCAGATCGTCCGGCTCATTCAGCGCCGCCGGATCGATTGCTGCTTCCAGCAACATGGCTGCCTGCCCTTCATATTCCTGCCGATCCCAGGCGAGACCGCAGATCGCCGCAGCGGCATCGAACAACCGCCCGCATGAGGAAGAAAGTGGGCTATTGGTGCCGCTGGCGATCATCGCATCGATCGTGGATCGCGGCATGGCGGAAAGGCGGGCAAACAATGGCAGGTCAGCGAAATTCATCGCGAATTCGGCCCAGCCCATCTGCGCCATCAAATGGGCATAGGCATTGCGCCAGGGTTCGCGGATCGCCGCAGTCCCACCCGGTAGTGCGACCGGCTTGAGCATCCCGGCACGACGGTATCCGCGATAATCGCAGATCAGGAACTCACCGCCCCAGATCGTGCCGTCATCACCCAGACCCAGACCGTCAAGCGCGATTCCCAGTACAGGGGCGGCATCGAGCGAGCGGCCGTTTTCTGCCAGACAGGCGGCGATATGGGCGTGGTGATGCTGTACCGCGATCACCGGTCGTCCATCCGCGATTTCGCGCCCATGCTTGGTCGAAAGATATTCAGGATGCGCGTCCACCGCGATTGCCGCTGGCTGATGGTCGTAGAGCTGGGTATAAAGATCGAGGTTGCGGCGCACATCATCTTCGGTGGCCGCATCTTCCAGATCGCCCATGTGCTGGCTCAGCACAGCTTCGCCATCGCGCACCAGACAGAAGCTGTTCTTGAGCTCCGCGCCCATGGCCAGTATTGAAATGTCACGCGGAAAGCCGGTGGGCAGGTCGATAGCTCTGGGGGCATAGCCGCGTGCGCGGCGCAGCAGCCGGACCCGGCCCAGATCGACCCGCGCAACGCTGTCGTCGATCCGGTTGGCAATGTGCCGGTCGTGCATCAGCGCGAATTCGGCAATGCCTTCCAGTTCGGCGCGGGCCTGCTCGTTAGTCGTGCATTGCGGGCGGCCTGAGAGATTGCCTGAAGTCATCACCACCGGGCGCTTCATCCGCCGCAACAGCAGGTGATGTAGCGGGGTGTGCGGCAGCATGAAGCCGATACGGTCCAGCCCCGGCGCAACCGCTTCGGGCAGCGGTTCCCCCGATGCGCGCAGCAACACGATCGGCGCTTCAGGCGATGCCAGCAGTTCGGCTTCCTGTTCCGAGAATTCGGCATAACGGCAGATAACGTCCAGATCGCGCGCCATCAGGGCAAAGGCCTTGCCCCTGCGCCGTTTGCGCATACGCAGATCGGCCACCACCTCCGCGCGGGTGGCATCACAGGCGAGATGAAAGCCGCCAAGCCCCTTGATGGCGACGATATGCCCGTTCATCAGCATGCCGCCTGCGGCATCCACGTCGTCCATCATCGAAAAGGCTTCGTGATTAACAGTACCGGGGCCAAGGCGCTCGATCCATGCGCGTGGTCCGCAAACATGGCACGCGATAGGTTGGGCATGGAAGCGCCGGTCTGTCGGATCGGAATATTGCTCTCCGCATTCCGGGCACATCGCGAAACCCCTCATGGTCGTGCGGGCACGATCATAGGGGCCGGTCTCGATAATCGAGAAACGCGGCCCGCATTCGGTACAATTGGTAAAGGGGTAGCGATAGCGACGCTCGAAAGGGTCGCGCACTTCTTCAAGGCAGGCGGAGCAGATTGCCGCATCGGGCGTTACAGCCCCGCGCATGCCATCACCTTCCGATGCACCGATAACGAAGCTCTCGGGCCGCACAGCATCAATTGCCACGCGTTCTATCGCATCAATCCGCGCCAATGCAGGCAGAGCCGCGCGCAGTTCGCTTTCAAAGCGCGACACCGCTTCGCCCCAAAGGCGAATTTCAACCCCGCTGCTGGTGTTGCGCACATCACCGGTTAGCTCAAGCTCGCGTGCAACCCGCCATACAGTGGGCCGGAAGCCTACGCCCTGCACCTGGCCGCGTACCAGAAGGCGTTCGCCGGTCACCGCGCCAGATTCCACAAAAGGACGCGATTGTTGCCGCTATCGGCAACCGCCACCAGATCACCCAGCGCTGACAGGCCATAGGGCCAGCACAGGCTGTCTCGTTCGGGCATGCCCCAGCGATTGTCGCCTTTGCTGGCGAAGTCCGGCTGACCACAAAGCCGGTTCGCCGCAATGCCGGTGGCGCTGTCTGCCCAGCCGAGCAGACGCGAGTTCGCGGTATCGGCCACAATCAGCTGGCCACCGGCTTCAACCGTCGCATAGGGCATGTTCACACTGGCCGCGCTGGGATAGTAGGAGGACATATTGTGATCGCAATGCGCGGCGTCCCGCTGTCCCAGGATTGCGTCGCAAGGCGCGCCATTGTGCTCTGGAAATCCGCGCCACAGCATTACACGATTGTTGCCGCTATCTGCCAGCGCGAGATGGCCATTCCACCAGCAGGCTCCATGCGGCCACCGCATCGACATCGCCGTGACTTCGCCGCCCGCGTTCTCGTCGCGCGTAGAGAAGTCGTGCTGGCCCAGCACCAGATCGGCTGGCTGGCCGGTTTCTGAAGGATCGCTCCAAACCAGCAGGCGGCGGTTGCCGCTGTCGCATACGACCAGTCTGCCGGCCACTTCGGCCACGCCATAGGGCCAGTGCAGGCTGGCCGAGGTTGGACGGTCAGCGCCGCGATTGGCCAGAACGGATTCACTATCCTCCTGACCCAGCACCAGATCGGCTGGCTGGCCATTGCCTGTTGGCACTTCGCGCCAGATCAGCACGCGGTGGTTCCAGGCATCAGCCACGGCTAATCCGCCGCGCCATGAGCACAGGCCAGTTGGCACATTGAGCGTAGCAGGACCGGGAGGCCCCTTGGCGTTGCGGCCTTCGCGTGAGAAACTCGGCTGGCCGATCAGAATGTCGGCAGGCTCATTGTCCGATTGTGGAATTTTTCGCCATCCCAGCAGCCGATGATGCCCGGTATCCGCGACCCACAATGTTCCATCAGGATGCAGGCAGACACCGCGCGGCCCGAACAGGCTTGCAGCGGCGGGAGACAGCGGCGTTGCAATGTCGCCGGGCGACCACCCGAGCACAACGCGCGGCCCGCCTTCTTCCAGCAGCGGTGCCCCCGCGATTTGCGTCCCTTCGGCTTTGACCGGACGGAAGGAGGGCGCGAGCGATACTTTCATCGCGTCAGCCTCAGTTCGATGGCGTCCCCTCGGACGCGTACGGCATGAGGTTGCAATTGCACTTCCGGTGCCGTCAGGCATTCACCGCTTTCGAGCGCATAACGGAAACCATGGTGCGGACAGGTGATGAAGCCATCGGTAATTTCCGCCTGGTCCATCGGCATGCCAAGATGCGCACAGGCGTTCTCGAAACAGGTAACCTTGTCCCCGAAGCGCGAAAGAAGCAGCGAACGCCCTTCCAGCTCCAGGACAGAAGTCGTCCCGTCGGGCAATTCAGTCAGTTGCAGCGCGTGGAGCCAGCCTTCATGCTCATGCGCGGCGAAGGGAGAGGTGAAATGCACCGTGTCACCGCCGCCGCCACCCAGCCCCTTGGCCTGTTTGACTTCGCGGATTTCGGGCACTTGCTCAGTGATCGCTTTCTTTACCCCGGCATAGAAAGTCAGCGCCGAAGCGGGACATCCATCACAGGCCCCCAGAAAACGGACCACTGCCTTGTCGCCAGATACTTCGACCAGTTCGGCATCGCCGCCATGGCCGGCCAGCGTCGGGCGCACCGTGGCAAGCGCGGCATCGACCCGCTCGAACAGGCTGGCCTTGAGGATGCCATGGCGGCGGAGCACGCAATAGACCACCTCGTCCGCCGCCGCCTGACGCAAAGCCTCGGCTGCGCCGGGCAGCTCACGCAGCGACCGGATCAGGCGACGGAAGGCTTCGGCATTGAGCGCGTCAAGCGCCGCTGCCCGTGCCTGCGCACCATTGCGTGCACCTTCTTCCCAGTTCTCTGCCAGCGCTTCCAGCGCGGTCAGATCCCCCAGCAGGCGGGAAAGCGTTGGCTCGGGCCGCTGGGGATCCGCCTCTGACATCGGATCAGGCGTACTTGATGTTCCGGTAGAGGTAAGGCTGAAGCAAGCCGCCCACCAGGCCCCCGGCAATCGCCGCTCCCCATAGTGGTGCAACCATGCCAACCAATACAGTTGCAACGGTAGCTGCGGCAGCCCCGGTCACAAGTAGACGGATGGCGAGGGCCGTATCCTGGAACAGCTTGCCCTGAAAAAACAACTTGGTTGAACTGAAAACCATATCAAACATGGTAGTCTCCCTCAGGCCGATTGCATGAAAAACAGCACGGCGAGTCCCATGACTACACCGGGAACTCCGGCGAGCAGGCCGTATAGCCCGCCCAGTTGGGCTGCCAGTTGCTTGCCCAGCGCAGCCCCGCCAATCTTCAGGCCCGAGAGCGCGCCGCCGACAAGAGCCCCTGCTATTCCGGCCACTAGGGCCAGCAGTAAAATTACGAGCAAATTCACCTCCATTGTTCTCTAAAATCCGCCGTTGGCGCGCGAGGGTTCGCCGCGCACTGCCATTTCAAGTTCGATGATCGTTTGCGCCGCGCTCTCGGCCCGGTCCTGCGCTCCGGAAGCGGCAAATATTTCGCGCGCTTCGCGCAGCAGCTTGATCGCCTGCGCGATGTTGCGTGGATTGCCTGCTTCTCCGTCTTCCGGATCGTCAGGGAGGTTGCAAAGGCAATTGGCCTTGTTCGCTATGGTGTTGGCATATTCAAGCGGAGTGTTGTCCCGCTGGCGCACCTTCAACGCCTCGTCATAGGCCTCCAGCGCACGGAAACCGTTCTCGACCCGGTGGCTCGATGATGCATATTGCAGCGCATTGCCCAGATTGTTCTGCAGCATTGCATATTCCATCGGCTGATCGATCAGATTGACCGCCGAAAGTCCTTCTTCAAATGATTGCACCGCCAGCGCTTCGCTGATCTTGCCGCTTTCGCTCGTAATCGGAACGGAGAGGAAGGCGGTCGCCAGATTGTTGTTCAGAATGGCATATTCGCGTGGATGACGCAGCTTGTTGAACGTCCGCAGCGATCGCTGATAGGCGGATATTGCATCTGTAATTCGTGCCATGCCTGCGCCTGCAAGAGTCTGCAGGGCGAGGCCAAGGTTCATTTCCGCTTCAGCCACCTCTTCGCCGCTGCCTCCCTCCGCCAGGACCGGTGTTGCCTGTTTCAGCAAGTCACGAGCCTGTTCGATCGGTGCGGCAATTTCGGAAGGAATTGCCATGAGCGCCGTGGCCATTCGCGCACGAATCCGGGCAGTCAGCAGTGCATCCTGGTCTCCGCACTGATGGATTGCCTGTTCATAGAGTTCGATGGCTGCCAGCAGGTCGTCGGCTTCCTTCGGCCGCTGTTGCAGACCCATGGCAATTTCCATGAGCATTTCGGCTTTCTCGATAACCGAAGCGTCACTTTCCTCCACCACCTTCAAGGCGGCCGCCAGCTGATCCTCTGTGCGACTGAGCGCAACCATCCCGACTCTCCCCGGCCTCCCCTTGATCGGATTCGGGCCTGCAGCCCTTAAAACGAGCGCCGGGTAAATTGTCTACCAGTTTTTCGTTATGTAAACTTAGTTATCAGTTACGGGGAGGTCCGCAAGAAGCGCCGCATCTCCGCTTGACCACCTTACGGGGACGTCCTGCGCCTCGAAGTCGGCCAGGCCGTGCGCCTCGAACACATCGAAAGCGCCAACTACCCGATCACCCTGAGCATTGCGTTGTTTCAACAGCGCTCCTCCGGCCGCCGCGTGAAACACCGGCAAAATCCGCAAGGTCGCGCCATCGATCAGCACCGCAACTGCATCGATGCCCGAGAAATAGGTAGCGACCAGGCCTGCGGGAAACCGGATCGTCCCGCGCGCGACCGAGATGGTCTGCTCCATGACTTAAGCCTCGGGGGCGATGACGAGCCGCGCCGCGATCTTGGCCGCCACCTTCTCGACCGCTGCAACTACCGGCCCGGAAAGCTCGGTGGCATAGTCCAGCGTCTGCGCTTCGATCAGATAGACTTGCACATCAGAAGGGAAGTCATCGCCAAAGATCTTGCGTCCCACAAACAGGGCGTTGTCCCAACGGAACGCGTGAAGACCCACGCCATGGACCGGTTCTGCCGCCAGCACATCGCCGGGAACCTCGTAGATAGCCCCCGGCTTGCCTTCGGGCTCCCTTGCATCGATCACGATAAGCTGCTGCGCCCCGCGCGCACGGTACATCACTGCCATCCCATCAGTGCCGGCATCCAGCAGCGCTACATCAGACGGCAAATCTTCAGCAGCAAGCCGGGCGATGACGGCCGGACCAGCCCCGTCATCACCGCGATTGATATTGCCGCAGCCAATGATCGCAGTGGCAGGTGCGTCTAAATTCGCCACAGGCGGCACGACCACTCGGGTTCAACCGGCAGCATAAGTTCAGGCAGATCACAGAAACGGCGCTTGATAAGGTAATACATGCAGGTTTCGCAGGGCTGTTCCAGTTCATCAGCCGTGATGGTGTGATCTGTAAACCCGGCAATCACAAGTTTGGAAGCAAGGTCCTTGCCTTCCGATTGCAGGCGGGACACGATCGCGTTGACCTGCGCGGAGTCTTCGGCTCTGGGGAAGACTTCGGTTTCAAGGCCGCCAGCCAGAAGACCCGCGATCTCCCGCCGTAGGGTTTCGTCTGCATCAGTGGCCATGCGCAACTCCTTCAAATGCGCCAGAGGCGACACCACCATTCGGGCTCGGCGGGCAAGCTTAGCTCCGGCAGGTCACACCAGCGCCTGTGGACCAGATAATACATGCATTCCTGACAGCGCATCTCGTCTGCCCCGTACGGGCGAAGCAACCAGCCGGAAATGTCGAGCTTGGCCCTTAGATCATCCGGGTCGAGCGCCCTTAACTCGTCAAGAATGCCTGAAAACTCGCGGTCGGTTTCGGGAAATGGCTCAACCTGCGTTTCCAGCCCTTCGTTGAGATAATCCTCGATCATGCGCAGAAGTGTCGCATGATCGGCCTCTGAAGGCACCACGCCATACCGGGACAGGAGCCATTCGCGCTGGCGCTGCAATTCGGTGTTGTCGCCAGTCATTCCGGCGCATTCTCCCAACGGGTTGTTATTCTATTCGCAGCCTCGGGTGGGAGACACCTCACAGCGTCCTCCCACCCGGCGGCCCGATATCAAGCTGTGCGGAAGCGCGCCAGTTCCTCGCCCGTTTTCGCATCGTGTGCGTGGACCGTACAAACCAGGCAGCTGTCGTAGGAACGGCAGACATGTCCGACTTCAACCGGATCGGCAGTATTTGTAATCGGGGTGCCGATGAGTGCCTCCTCGATCGGTCCCAACTCGCCATTGCTCGCACGCGGGCCGACATTCCATGTGGTCGGAGCGATGATCTGGTAATTGTGGATCTTGCCATCGCGCACGTCGATCCAGTGGCACAAGGCGCCACGCGCAGCCTCGGTCGCGCCCCATCCCTGGCCATCGCGCTCAGTAGGCTTGATGTACCATTCATCGTTGAGACGGAACTCGCGCAGGATGCGTTCGGCTTCGCGGTATAGCTTGCACAGCTCATGCAGGCGGGCGAAGTGGCGCAGGTAGGTCGAAGCGCCGCCAAGCTTGCGATACATGTCGAGCACCAGTCCATCACTGTGTTGCCAGGCCTCGCCATGATCGCCACCAGCGATCAGCTGCCGCGCGAGCGGGCCGGCCTCAAGACGACCATGTTCGGCGTGGCGAACGGCAGTCGACCAGCTGTATTTGCCATCAGTATCGATGTCGTTTTTCGCGATTGGCATCGTCGTCCGGTCGAATGGGTGGATATCGTCCCCTTCGTTGTACCACGCGCGCTGCATGTCCTCGCGGACATTGCCCTGATCCATCAGCTTGAACGCGCCGCTGGCACCGTCGAACGTCCCCGATTTCATGATCACGGCGCTGTTGCGGCCTTCAATCGTGGGGTTGTTGTAACGGTCTTCATGCGGGAGATAGCCCCACGAGATGAACTTGCCGTGGCCAGTGCCATATTTCTCCAGTCCGATGTCGAGCGACATGCGGATAAACATGCCGAGATCGGAATTCGCGTGTTCCGGCCGCTCATCAAGCCACGCCATCAGTTGATCGTACGTGGTGATTTCCTCATAGCGCTCCATCGAGCAACCAAGGAACAACGGTTCGATCCAGTTGCGGCGGAAGTGCTCCAGGATCGACCAGGCGCGGGTCACGTCGGTCAGGGTCGGGGCGCACATCACGCCGCCAGGAACCATGAAGGAAGAATGCGGCCACTGCCCGCCAAGCAGGGCATAGATTTCTACCGGGCGGCCCGAAATGGTCACACCCGCTTCATAGGAGGTCCCTGTGAAGGGCGCATAGCGCTTCACCGCTTCTTCGTAGAACTTGGACTTCGCATAGTTCTGGTTGGTGTAGTCGATCATGAACAGACCATAGTGATGTCGCGGGATTGACTGGAGTGTTTCGACGATTTGCCCGAGATTGCGGGCAAGGATCGCGTTACGCGGAACGGTGGTACCCCAGGCGGAATCGAGTGCCCAGGCAGCACAGGACAGGTGCGAGGCACCGCAGATGCCGCAAGCACGAGGCGTAACGACAAGCCCGGCCTGTGGATCCTTGTTCTTGAGGATGACTTCGAAGCCGCGGAACATTTCCGCTTGCGTCCATGCATTGGTGACGATCCCGTTCTCGATGTCGACGCGGACATCAAGGTCGCCCTCCACCCGGCCAACGGGCGAAATGTCGAGGGTTTGTGTAGCTGCCATTGTAATTCTCCCGAAATTCTGTGTGCGGCGCGCTTCGCTGCGCGCCATGAACCCTCATGAATCAGACGACGAAGATATCCTCTTCGGCCCACGCCGGAGCCGCACCCTTGGCGGCAGCTGTGAGCTTGACGTAGCCGGTACGATCAACCCCTAGCGGCAGATCCTTCGGCACGCCCATCACAGTCTGGGTCTTGAAGACAGTTCCTGGGGCGAGATCGAAGAAGGGGAATTCCGGTTCCGTACAGCCAAGGCAGGGCATGCCAGCACGGGTCTTGGACGAAACGCGGTTCCACAGAATGCGGTTGCAGGGGCTGTGAGTCATCGGGCCGCGGCACCCCAGATCGTAATAGAGGCAGCCCTTGCGCTGACCGAAGGCCGTGGTCGAGACCTTGTAGGCGAAGTGCATGTTGCGGGTGCAGCCCGTCTGCGTGAAGCTGGAGAAGAAGGTCTTTGGCCGATGGAATTCGTCCAGCGTCAGGTCGCCCGCGCGGCCCGTGGCAACGGCGACAAGGATCTGCGTTACCCAGTCAGGGTGAGCGGGGCAGCCGGGAATATTGATGACCGGAAGGCCAGCCTGAGACGTGAAGCCTTCGCCCAGCGCTCCACCCTTGGCCCGCTTGAGGAACTGCAAGCCTTCGCTTTCAGACGGGTTCGGCGCCGTTGCCGGGATGCCGCCCCAGGTGGCGCAATCGCCGATTGCCACAACAAATTGCGCCTTGGCAGAAAGATCTGCCACCCAGTCTTTCATCGGGCGGCCACAGAAGCGATTCCATTCGCCGGTACCGTTGGGCGCATTGATGACGCTGCCTTCGAACACGAAAATGTCGAGCGGGATTTCGCCGGAAAGGCACTTTTCCATCATGACTTTGACATTCTCACCCAGCTCGAGGCCAAGCGAGGGATGCCAAAGGACATTGATGCCAAAATCCGTCACCAGATCGCATGCGCTGGGCTCCTCGGCATTAAGGAAGGACATGGTGTTGCCAGAGCACGCACCGCCTTGAAGCCACAACAGATTCGCCATTTCTCAGTCTCCCAACTTCCCGGCGGAGTGCCCGACCGGCCAAATGCCCCTGCGGGCTATGGGAGGACATTAAGCATGATTCGTGCCAGAAAAATAATAAAGCATTTTCAGTATTTTATGATGAAGCTCATATTTTCGGCGAAGAAAATGCAAAGAAACTTTGCACGCACTCCTTGAAACATTCTTTGCAGTCGGAGCCGCAGGAGGTGCGTATGCCAACCGTTCAGGCTAGCCGTGCCGGTTGCCGCAGACCGGGCATTCAACTTCGCCGAACGCCGAATACCAGATGCCTTTGCAGCGCCCGCACCAATGGCCATGCGCACCAGAAAGTCCTGCACCCGCTGTTCGCGTCAGTTTTGTCGAGCCGAGGTCTTGTGGCGCCTCTTGCCCCGGATAGGGCATGCGGGAAAAACGCAAGCGAACAACATTGTCCCGGTCTGCCATTTCACTGCCACTCCCGTTCCTGCTCCTGCTCCTGCATGAGACCAACGTCAGCCATCATGCAGACCGTAGCGCTTGATCTTGTTGGCCAGGCCCACGCGGGATAGCCCCAGCGCGTCGGCAGTCTTGCTCTGGTTCCAGCGAAAACGGGTGAGTGCACCTACCACGACCCGTTGCTCCAGACGCTCGACCATCTCCTTGAGTGTGCCGCCTTCCATTTCCGCCTGCTGGCCGACATCCGGGGCAACAACGAGATTATCAAACACGGCCGAAAGGTTACGCTCTGTAATGTAACCACCATTTTCAGCCAGCGCCACCGCGCGCCTGATCTCGCTTTCCAGTTCCCGGACATTGCCTGGATATTGATGAGCCTGCAGCCTGTCGAGCGCACTCTGCGTAATGCCAATTACCCTGCGGCCGACTACTCCGGCATATTTCTCGATGAAGAAATCTGTAAGAACAGGAATATCCTCCCGCCTGTCTCGCAGCGCCGGGATGCTCAGCGAAAAGCCTTTGAGACGATAATACAGGTCACGCCGAAATTCGCCTTTTTCGACCATTTCCAGAAGCGGCCGGTTCGACGCCGCAATGATCCGGACATTGGCATGCAACAACTTGTCCGACCCTAGCGGTTTAACCTCGCCATTCTGAAGGAAGCGCAGCAGGCTGACCTGGAAACTCGGCGAAACATCTGAAATTTCGTCAAGGAACACCGTTCCGCCATCTGCGGCACGGAACAGCCCAAGCCGGTCTGCGGTGGCTCCGGTGTAAGCCCCCCGCACATGTCCGAACAATTCGGAATGGAGCGTGGAATCCAGCATACCGCCGCAATTCTGTACATGGATCGGAGAATCGACACGTGTAGAGTTGAAATGGATCGCTCGCGCCAGCAGTTCCTTGCCCGTCCCGGTGTCGCCCTCGATGAGGACTGGCAGATCGGTAACCGCCGCCTTGCGCGCTTCAACGATCAAATCAGCCATCTTGGCGCTGGCATAAACGAGCTTCTCGAATTGCGAGTAACCGCCCTTGACTGACATATCCACGCGTTCCTCGAAGATCTGGTCATCGACCGAAATCTTCAGTTCACGCGAAAGAAGGCGATGGCGTCGCGAAAGTTCGTTCATTTCCAGGCTGCGCTTTACCATGAGCGCAATCTGATGAGGTGTTAGCGGCTTGAACAGATAGAGATAGGCGGCAGAGCGACGGACTGCCTCGCTGTCAGCTTCGTCGCGATTCTGCGAAGAGACCGCAATTCGACAAACCCCCGGATGTGACACGCGCGCGCGTGTCAGTATGTTGTCCTGGGCATCGTCCACCGTGTCGAGATCGCAAAGCAAGAGGTGTACTTCGATGTCGTTGAGCCGCTCCTGCGCGGCCTTGCCGTCCTCAGCTATGACCAGCCGGTAATCTGCTCGCTCCTTCAGCCCAGCTCGCGCCGCGCTGATCAGCGCATCGTCGCGCGAAACAACAAGGATCGTCAATTCCCCGGCCAAATGCACCTCCCAACATGCAGCGGACCGCAACTGCTACTGCCAGTCGCGACCGATGTGCAAGGAAAGTTTGCATTTCGCCTGCTAACTTAACAATGAAATGTGCTTGGAGGCTGGTAACAGGCGCTGTCGCTTGCGCAATTTCCGCGTGGATGCAGTTAATGGCCGCCCAGAACCCGCTTCTTGAGCGAATGGAGCGCAAACCACACGGATCCCAGGACCGGCAGCACCAGCAAAGCGATCGCAACTTCCGGATCAACCCAGTCAAAGTGATGGGACGCACCCTTTATGGCATACCCTAGCAGGCCGATGGCATAATAACTCACGGCCACTACTGAGAGGCCCTCGACGATCTGCTGCAAGCGCACTTGCATCGTCGTGCTGCGCTCCATCGATCGAAGCAGCTTCGCGTTCTGGTTCTCGATTCGCGTCTCGATGCGGGCGCGCAGCAGTTCGGAGATTTGGCGCGCACGCCGTGTCAGCTGGCGTTCGCGCTCAGTCAAGGCGGCGCAGGTGCGCGCTGCTGGCAGGAAGCGGCGTTCAGTGAAGTCGACGAGCGAAGCGAACCCACGGATCGGTTCCGGAGCAAGTTGTGCGAGCCTCTCTTCCACCAGACGCGAATAGGCTGCGGTAGCGTTCATGCGATAGCCGATTGACGTGGCAATGGTCGAAAGTTCCAGGCTGAGGTCAGACAATTGCGCCAGCAAATCATCGTCAGAGGCCACCGAGGACGTTACGGCCTTGGCAAGTGCGGCCAATTCGCGTTCGGCCGCGTCCAGCCTTGGCCAGGCCTCTTGTGCCACCGGCAGCCCCAAGAGCGCCTTGTTGCGGTAATTCCCAAGCTCCTGCAATTGCTGCAGTTGCCGGGTGAGATCACTCCGGTCGACTTCCCCGGCTGACACCACAAGGCGCCCCCGGCCATCGGGGTGAATGCGAAAATCCGACCAGATACGCACTCCCCCGGAGAGGCCGCATGACACAAGCTCGCTGCGATTGAAATCAACCGCCGGCAATGCCCTCTCGACTTCGGCTTCGTCGCCACCAACCCAGATCGATGTCGCGCGAATGATTGCGCCCGGCAGGGTTTCCGCCCAGTCAATGGCCTCGCCCACCGAAGAGTCCAGTCCGGGGTCGAGCAAAACTTCGATGGCGCGTTCCGGACAAAACACTGTCAGCGTCGAACCTTCGCTCTGTCGCTCCCATGTAAAGGAGACGTCGCCAAAGAGTGCACCTGACAGGTGGCGCGGATTCTCTTCATCCGATTGGCTTCCGCACAGAGCGGACAAGACTGAGCGCTCCGCCTCACGCTCGCCAGGCCCAACCTCAAGCACCCACTGGAACACTGCGACCGGCAGTTGCAACAGCGGCCAGCGACGCAAATGCATTTCGCTGACAACTTGCCGCCGCAACTCATGTTCTCGCATAGCCTCATTCCCCGCCAGTGGATTCCGGGCCAGACCTATTCAAACAAGCGCGAAGCCGCAATGCCGGTAAAATCGATCTCGGCTAGCTGCCATCGGACATGGCCGCAACAATGGGCAGCTATCCCTCGTTCACTCCCCAAAACCTGCCGTTCCGGACCGTCCAACAAAGTTGCCGCTTCAATCTTTGATCGGCCCATATGTCAACGGGTCCCTGGTCCAGGATGGACCGAGGTGGAAATCTTCGCTTGCCGACGGTACCGGGCCATCAGGTTGGGAGGCGACATAAGGAGGGCAGGGCGGCTCCACCTCTGCCTTCGTTCGCAGGACTTCGCCCATTGCACCCGCCCTTCCGCGGAGAATGCGGACCAGCCACGACAGGGACAGGAGCATAACGCCAGCTCCTCGCCCAGCGAGGCAGTAATAGAGGCAACGCTGGTAATCGTCGCAGTCCGCCGAAAGAATGCCTGCCAGCCTTACCTTTGCCCCGGGTGTCTTTCTCTGGACCGCCTCCAGCACCTCGAGCAGTTCCTGCGCCGCGTAGTAGGCGTCGAAGGGCTCGACGCCCAGGCTGGCATTTGCCACCATTCGCATGGTCGGCAAGATCTCCTCTTCGACGGCGGCATCCATCAAGGTGACCTCGGGATCGAATTTGCCAAGATCGAATGAGGTACGCATCGCTTTCTCCTTCGACACTCCGACTGCGTATGTGCCGGACCAAGGTCAATGAGCGATCGAAGGGGTCTTCGATGCAGTCCGAAGCGAGGGGAGGGCGGCCCTTTGGTGGACACCGTTTGCTCGACCTCCCGCCGCAGCGCACGCCGATGAAGGATCAGGCATCGACAAGCCGCATTCCCGGGCAGTCCTCGATCACCTGCGGCCGCCATTCGCCGCGATCGGGGTGCTTGATCCAGATCTGGTCGGGCTTGTACTCCTCGCCATCGAGGAATTTCTCGCGGAAGGCCTCCCAGGTCTGCGATTCTGACATCAGGCGTTCGCAGAAATGCACCTCGTCGCTGACGGCGATGAACAGGCGCCTGAGCAGGTCGGGCGCCTGGGACAGGTCCACCACGCAGCTGTCGAAGCGGGTGGCGAAACTGGCCATCTGGTCGCGCAACCTGTCGAGAATATCGCCGACGCTGTCATAGCAGGTGAGCGCCAGCAGCACCTCTTCTTCGCATGCATCATAGGGGTGCCGCTGTTCCCGCAGGTCCAACAGGCAGAGTCGCGGAAGGGCTTCCTGCCGTAGCCATACTCCAGCGGGCCATGCGCCGAAGATCAGCGATGCGTCACCCAGCGTCTCGAAACCACGACCGAGATTCTTGCGGCCGAGCATTTGGGTGTTGCCCAGATCGATGGCCAGAATTGCCTCCTTTGCACGCAGCTTGTCGGCGATGATTTCGGTGGCAACGCTGGTAACACCGGTGCCGCCGGCAATGCTCTGGACTGAGATTATGCGCATTTGTTGATCCTCCTCGTGAATGTGGACTTGTGGGGATGTGTAATTGTGGGTCTGTGGGCGTCAGAGGCCGAAAGTGCAGATCGCGTAGCCGGGCGGCGCGAGGCGCTCGATCCGCGACCAGAAGGTGCTTTCCCCATTGGGCGCACGCCGGTTGGTCGGCACCGCAATCTCTGCCATGGGGCCGCGAACCTCGATCACCGTGCCGCAGTTGCTTTCGTCGCCGATCGCCAGGTTCCGCTGGAACTCCGCGATCCGCTCGCTCGCTGCCTCGAACCGCTCTTCGACCGCGGCAATCCGGCGCTCTTCCTCGTCGACGACCGCAGCGGCATCGGCAACGGTCGGCAGTCGATCCGGGTGAAACAGGTAAATCGCCGTGGTGTTGGACAGGCCGCCGAACAAACGCCCCATCACCTGGCTCCCGATATCGCCGGACCGTGAAATCTCCGAATTATCCATCAGGAGAGACACGAACCCCACCAGCGGCTCGCCTCCGCTGCCGTCGCAGATCGCCACTTCACCGCGCCATTGATGACGATACCCGGTGGGTCGGGTCAGGTGGGCAATGACGCGGTTGCGGAACATCCCGGTCCGCAGGTCATCGGCCGGGACGATGGTGCCACCGTGAGCCTCGCAACTTTCTGAGAAGACCTGCTGGCTACGGCGCGTGACAATCATGGCGTCGGTATTGCCGCGCTCCTTGAAGAGGGCATAGCGTGGGAGGTACGCCAAGCAACGCTAAGGACGAACAATACCGGA